>CANQSE010000054.1 GCA_947626405.1 uncultured Acetatifactor sp.
GGAGAATCTCGCTGATTTCATTCATCGCCCCGTCCGCAGTCTCAATTATCGAGACGCCGTCGCTTGCATTCTGGTTGGCCATATGCAGACTCTCTATCTGCGCATTCATTCTCTTTGCCATTGCAAGCCCGGCAGGATTGTCCTTAGCGCTGTTAATTTTTAATCCGGAGGAAAGTCTCTGGATAGACTTAGCCATCAGATTGTCGTTATTTGAAAGAGAATTGTTTGAAAGCATTGCGGTTACATTGTAATTGATTCTCATATTTTACATTCCTCTCTTTTGAAGCGCCTGCAGGAAAATCTTCGCCACGCGGTAAAGCTCCGCGCTTTCGGCCTTTCCCCCTGCGGCGTCTCTTTCTGTGACACCTGCAGAATCCGAGGAGGAGACTTCAATGGTTCCGATCCTCCACAAGTCTTTTGCGTCCTCCTTAAAAATATCGGCCAATTCCTGTAATTTCATTACCTCATTTTCACTCTGCGTCTTAAAAATACCGTTTAACAGGCCATCGTCAAGATGAAACTGCGCGTCCAGCCCCGACCCGTCAGGCGTCTTTACCCCGACCTGCACGCTTCCCTGTCCCGGAGCGCTTCTGTCTATGACAAGATGCACCCTGGTGAGCGTGTCTCCGACGTAGAGCGGGAGGAAATATTCCTCCTCGCGGGCAAGGCTTGCCGCGATATTTAACTGCTTGTGCAAAAGCTGCATACCGCGTACATCGATACTGGTATCGGCTTCCTCAAAGGTTTCGGTCTCCAGAGCTTCCCCTGCTTCAAGCACTGCTTCGTCGTATGCCTTCGAAAACCTGCTTTCATCATCCAGCATTTCCCATAAGCCGCATCCCATATCTTCCGCGGTCCGATCCTTTGCTTTTTCACCGCCTGTTACATTTTGGCCCTTTTCCCCCGACGTCCCGGAGTTGGCTTTTTTTCCGGCATACGGTGCAAAAATATTGCTCTCGTCGCTAAGGAGCGCCTGTGCCGCCATAAGATTATCCGCCGTGGGAGAAATCTGTCCGCGCTGCAGCATTGCCATGCTTTCGCCTTCCGCGGCTTCTGCCGCGGTTCTCAGCTCCTCAAGCTCCTGTCTTAGGTACATTTCCCCGGTCCCGCCGGAATCTGACACTCCTGTCAGCACATCCCTGACGTTTTTTATAAATGCCCGTCCTATCTGATCTGAAATGCTTTCCCCTTTTTTTACAAGCTCGGCGACGGTTCCAAGGTCATCCGCAATTTTTACGTCCACCGAGCGCACCTTTCCGCTTCGCACCGCGCTCAGCAGATTTGAAAAATGAAGCTCCGCCTGAGCGTTCACCAGAGCACCTATCACCGCTCCGTCAGTTCTCTCTATCTGTCTCAAAAGGCGGTAAATTCCGATATAGCTCTCCTTCTCCTCCTCCGTTACTGAGCCGTTTTTCTCCAGTCCGTACAGGAAACGGCTGTAGCTCTCCGCTTCTCTGTTATATTCCTCCGGCAGCCGATCAAAGTATTCTTCAAGCTCTCCAAAGCTTTTCTCAAGGGGATTCACGCCGTCCCGTATCATTTTAAGCACCGCGGCGGGGGTAAGTTTTTCCACAACATTTCTCACCTGCCTGTCCGCTTCCATGATATCTTTCAGATTTTCAGGCGTAATCTCCATTCTGTTGTAGCCAAGTATCCTGACAGCCCTTCTTGCTTCCTCGGTCTGTTCTTCGCCAAGGTCTTTAAGAATATCATCCACATTGGAGAAAGCTTTTTTGATGCTGTCCCCAAGATCCGCTCTCGGCATCGTCATGAGCGTCTCATAGCTCTCTCCCGCCTTTTGATATTCTTCCTTAAGCGCCTGTCCGCGGCTGTAAAATCCGTTCAAATCAACCGTCTGCTGATCCTGAGCGAGTGCACCCACTGCCGCGGCCGGAAGCGAAGGCATTTCCTGTGCCGCCCTGGCTGCAAGATTAAAGCTTCTGTATTTTTCAACCGCCCTGTCGTCCTGCGGGAAATACTGCTGCGCCAGTTCCTTTTCAGCCCGCTTCAGCGCCTCCACCAGCTCCTCCATCGGAGCGGTATCAATAGAAAATCCGCTTTTTAACAGCTTGACGTTTACCTCGGCTGTCATCATAAGACGGATCTCCTCAAGCTGTCTCCTGGCGGTCACATCTCCCGCCAGCTTTTCCCAGGTCTCGTCAGAGTTATAATATTCCTCAATTTCAGCGGCTTTTTCATAAAGATTCACGTGTTCTCCGCCAAGATCGGCATACACGGGGTCTTTTCCGCCTGAGATTGCGTCGGCTGCGGCGCGGGCAAAAGCCTCCTGCGTCACGGGAAGACTCAGATTTTTAAGCGCGTCAAGCCTGTCGAGATTTTCCTCCGTAAGCGGAAGTCCGTTTTTAAGCAGCCATTCGGCGTCCCAGCGGCTTTCCTCCGTCACCTCTCTGCCTGAGCGGACGATAACCTGATCAATCTGATCCGACAGCTTAGCGGTCTGTGCCGGATCCGCGTTGCGGACGTAATATCCCTCTATATCCTCCTCACAGTACCGCGACACGGCGGCCCCGGACGCGCCTGCCCCGCTGTTTTGCGCCCAAATTTCAGTTCCGAGCCCGTTGTCCGCAATATAGCGGCTTGCCCCCTCGTCCATAGGCTCAAGCTGCTGCGCCATATCCCAGGCCTTTTTTACAAGCTCCGCGTTTTCCGTGGTAACCGGCAGATCCGCCTCCCTGAAGCTTTCGTTTACCGTACGCGCAAAGCCCATGCTTCCCAGGACAGCAGCCAGAGTCTCCACGTCCAGATCGTCGTTATAGCCTTTGATCTCCTTGCCCGCGCGTGCAAGCTCCACCTTGATCCTGTCTACTATATTTACCGCTTCATCCGGTTCCATGTACCGAAATTCAAAGCCTTCTTCCTGCAGCTTTGCGTAATCCTTTTCCGACATGATATTTGACATGAGTGTCATATAATCCTGCCTCACGTCCGCGTCAATGCGCTCCGCCTCCTGCCGGATGTCTATCAGGCTTTTGCCCTTCTCGCCCTTTCCGGTTGCAAAAAAACTGTTTCCGCCCTCCGTATAGACTGCTCCCTGAGCCGGAAAAGCCGAAGGGGTTTTTTCGTTTTTTACGCGACGGCCGCCGTATGCCTTCTCCGCGTCTGTCTTCTCGGTTTCCTGTATGTCATTCTGACAAAACGTAATCTTCAAAACGCACTCTCCTTAAGAATATAAAAGGTAAGCGTCTGATGGCGCTTACCTTTTATTTCGGTATTTTCACCGAAAATCTTAACTGCACCCGGCACGCTGTTCTGCCGGATATTTAAAATACATACAGTGCCGCTCCATAAGGGGCAAGATCAAGCGAAACGGAATAATCGTGATAATGACATGGAACTTTTTCGGCGCTTACCTCGGCAGGAAGCGTGTTGCCCCAGCCGCCGAACCTGTCCTCGTCGCTGTTTAAAATAAGCCTGTATTTTTTCTTTTTTGGTACCGGAACGCGGTACCCCTCTCTCTTTATCGGAGTCATGTTCAGCACAAACAAAATGCTGTTTGTGCCCGCGGATGATTTGCGCACAAAGGAAAACACGCTGTTCTCCGCATCGTCAGCGTTCATCCATTCAAATCCTTCCCAGGAAGCGTCAAGCTCGTACATTGCGGGATATTTGCGGTAAATCTTTAAAAGCTCCTGCATATAAGCCTTCATCCCCGCATTGTTTTTTTCCGCCAGCAGAAACCAGTCCAACTCCCTTGCCTCGCTCCACTCCCGCTCCTGACCAAACTCCTGGCCCATAAACAAAAGCTTCTTTCCCGCATGTCCGAACATATAAGCATAGCCCACACGCAGGTTTGCATATTTATCCACCTTATATCCCGGCATTTTGTTTACCATGGAGCATTTCAGGTGCACAACCTCGTCGTGTGACAGAGGCAGTATATATTTTTCACTGTCGTTGTAACTCATGGCAAAAGTCATGCCATGGTGGTCGCCCTTCCTGTATATGGGATCGAGCTTCATATACTCGCAGAAATCGTGCATCCACCCCATATTCCATTTAAACGTAAAGCCCAGTCCCTCGTCTCCCACCTCTCCGGTCACGTTCGGCCAGGCGGTTGACTCCTCCGCGATAGTCATAAAACCCGGGTATGTCCCGCGGACCACTGAATTCATGTGACGGAAAAATTCTATGGCCTCCAGGTTTTTATTCCCGCCGTATTTGTTTGGCACCCACTGGCCGTCCTGCTTGCCGTAGTCAAGATACAGCATGGACGCGACGGCATCGACGCGAATACCGTCAATATGAAATTCTCTCAGCCAGTAGAGGACATTTGCAATCAGGAAATTCTTTACCTCATATTTGCCGTAATTAAAAATTTTTGTCCCCCAGTCAGGATGCTCCCCAAGGCGCGGATCCGGATGTTCATAAATGCAGCTTCCGTCAAACTCTCCCAAGCCATGGGCGTCCGTAGCAAAATGCGCCGGTACCCAGTCAAGAATCACTCCAACACCGGCCCTGTGAAGCTCATTTACAAGATACATAAAATCCTTAGGCGTTCCGTAACGCGATGTAGGCGCATAATAGCCTGTGACCTGATAACCCCAGGAGCCGTCAAAGGGATGCTCCGCAATCCCCATAAGCTCTATATGCGTATATTTCATTTCCTTCAGATATTCCACTATCCTGTCGGCAAACTGCCTGTAGCTGTAAAATCCGTCCTCCGTGCCGTCCGGATGCTTCATAAAGGAGCCGACATGACATTCATAGATGGCAAGCGGCTCTTTCCTCATATCCTTCTGATCACGCTTTTCCATCCACTTTCCGTCCGTCCAGTCAAAGCCGCTTAAATCGGTGGTGACAGATGCCGTTCCCGGACGCATCTCCGCATAGTTTGCATAAGGATCCGCCTTATAAAGCTTCCTGCCGTCCGCTGTGGTGATGAGAAATTTGTACATCTCGCCTTCGCCTACGCCGGGAATAAAAAGTCCCCATATACCAACCTCTCCCAGTTTCAGCATGGGATTGGCATCCTGGCTCCATCCGTTAAAGCTTCCCGTTACATGCACCTGCAGGGCATTGGGAGCCCATACGCCGAAATAATAACCCTTTTCTCCGTTTTCAAACGACGGGTGCGCCCCCAGTTTTTTGTAAATATCGTAATGGGTCCCCTGGGCAAACAAATACTGGTCAGCCTCGGAGATAAAAACCTTTTCCCTCTCTTTTCCTTCCGTTTCAGGCGCTTTATGCTTTCCGGCTCCGGTTATATTCGTCAATGTCCTGTCCCACCTTTCATGCAAAATCTTTTTCCGTCAAAATAATCATATCTTCCTTGTCGTAACGCTTTGCCATCAGAATATCAAAGAAATGCTTCAAATTTTTCCTGTTGGCGTGGCGTATGGCTCCGTCCACAATCTGTTTTACCTCCAGCACGGTAACGGCATGGTCTATGGTCTGGCGTTCTTCGATGCGGGTGTGAAGCGCAAGA
Organism: uncultured Acetatifactor sp.; assembly: GCA_947626405.1. Classification (GTDB taxonomy): domain Bacteria; phylum Bacillota; class Clostridia; order Lachnospirales; family Lachnospiraceae; genus Acetatifactor. The sequence goes on from CANQSE010000054.1 coordinate 5,447, forward strand.
ACGCCAAGATCATCTATGGAATACTCAACCTCTTTCGCGTACTGCTTTCCGAAAGCCACAAGCATGTCATTGCTCAGCGCTTCAACGTTCATGCGTGCGGTAAAGCAGGATGCCAGATCGTCATTGCCCTGAAGCAGCTTCTGGATGGCCCTTTTATTGTCCTCCATAACAACAATGATTCCAAGGGATTCACGCTGCAGCTCCCTGTACAGATCCGCCGAGGTTTTATCGTTGATTCCGCCGGCCTTCTGGATAATGAGTGCGCCGTTTTTAAGTTTCCCAAGAACCTCGGATACATTTTGCCCGTTCAGGGACTGTCCCGAAATTCTCGCCACCTTTCCAGAGAAATTGCTGTCCGTAAGCTGTACCTCACGGATCATGTTCTTTGCGAGTGTATCCGTATCCATGCCGTCGTCTCCGGTGATAATGATATTTCCGGTGTATGCGGCAAGGCTGATATTGTCAATTGCATTTACAAGCTGCTCCCTTGCAGACCTGCTCTGGATATATGGAGCATACAGCTCCCTCTCCTCCTTGGTAAGCGCCCTTACCTTCGGCTTTTCGGGCTGCGCCGACGCTTCCTCAGGCTCGGCTTTATCTTCGGATCCGGCGGCGGTTTCTTCTTCCGACGCTTTCTCAGGCTCCGCATTGGCATCAGATCCGGCGGCGGTTTCTTCTTCCGGCGTTTCCTCAGGCTCCGCATTGGCATCAGATTCGGCGGCGGTTTCTTCTTCCGACGCTTCCTCAGGCTCCGCATTGGCCTCGGATTCGGCGGCGGTTTCTTCTTCCAACGCTTCCTCAGGCTCCGCATTGGCCTCGGATTCGGCGGCGGTTTCTTCTTCCGACGTTTCCTCAGGCTCCGCATTGGCATCGGATTCGGCGGCGATTTCTTCTTCCGACGCTTCCTCAGGCTCCGCATTGGCATCGGGCTCAGTGACGATTTCTTCTTCAGACGCTTCCTCAGACTCTACGCTGTACTCAGCTTCGGCAATGCTTTCGTATTCCGCGGTTTCCTCAGTATCATCAAAGGTTTCCGCATCCGGCTCATCGTTTACGGAAAGCCCCTCGTCTTCTTCATAAGGTTCTTCGTCTCCGTCCGGCAAATCATCCACCTCGCCGTTCTCAAGCTGCTCCAGCAGTCCGTCTCTCACGGAGGCTTCAAACTCGGTAAACATACTGCCGGTCTGCTGCAGCACCCTCTGGCGCACTTCCTCCTCACGCCGCCTGCTGCTCTCCTGTTTCATGCGTTCCCACTCTGCGAGAACATCCTGAATATCCATCTGTCCGGTGATCTGCTTCTCCACCGTCTCACGCTCCGGCACGACAAGGCTTATCTGCCCGTCGGGTTCCTGAGCCAGAATATCCGCCATCTCCCTTGGAGGCTGTGCGCTCATGACCTGCTCACGCGCCCTGCCAAGCTTTTCCATGCGGAGCTGATCCATTATGATCTTTGCCGTGGTATCTTCAGCGGCGTCTTCAACGCCCGTCACGGCGTTTTCGTCTCCGGAAGCTTTTCCGGTATCTTCCACGTCCGCCTGGGATGATGTCATATCATGTTCAGACGGAGCGTCTTCCTCAGGTTCAGGCTCGTGCGGAGGCATTTCGTCCTTCACACCGTTAAGCTCTCCGGTTTCCCCAAAAAACACTTCCGTGCTCTCTATCTTTTCGACGCCATCGTCCACATCGTTTTCGTCTATATCTTCATCCGAAAGCTCCGGATAATCCAGAGATTCCGTTTCCATCATCGGCGCTACAATTGAGCGTGTTATAGCCGCAGACCTCGACTGCTCCTCATCAAGGACCTCACGCAGACCAGCCGCCAGCTCCGCCTGCAGGTTAATAGTGTTATATTTCCCCATATCCATTGTTTTCACATGGATATCCATTGTCTCGTCTTTGGGGCCTTCTTCAGCGCCGCTCTGATTCTGTGCGGCACGGCGTATATTTTCATAGACGACGGTGTCGCCGCCTACGGATGCCGCGTTGTCTCCGGCTCCGGAGTCATATCCGGCCTGCTCAGCAGACTGTACGCGGACACTGTCCGTACCGGAATCCCCGTCCTCCAAAAAAGCGGAAATACTCTCCTGTTCCTCCGAAAATTCGTCCTGCTGCGCCCCGTGGGAGGGGGAATCAAATCTGTGGTCATATTTCTCCTGCTGCGCTGGATCCAGAGGCTGATGCAGCATTTTAAGCTCCATTGCCTTGATCACATATTTCCCGTCCCCAAACCAGAGGATCAGCTCGTCACATTCCTCGACACATTTGGTTGCAAGTCCCACCCTATGGTATAGATAGGCGAGCTCATATGCCCACTTTTCGCGATAATCCCTCTTTTTAAGCTCCTCAAGAACCCCTATGCGCTCCTCCAGGCTCACGTCCTGCGCCTCATACAGCCTGTACTGAAGAATATATCTTGCGGGATCCTTGGGGGCTACCTGCACAAATTCCTTATAATAATTAACTGCCTGCACAAATTCTTCCGTCTTGATGCAGAGCTCGCACAGCGCGTAACAGATTGTCCTGCCGCCGGGTCTTCTCTCGTATGCAAGGAGCAGCATATTTTTTGCATCCTCGTAACGCCTGTTGATCTTGTAAAGATCACTGATCGTGCAGAGCATCATCACACTCTTTACCCTGCGCCAGTCTATGGTATCTGCGATTTCAGCCGCCTGTACATACTCGCCCGCAGCTATCAGATCCTTGATTTCATCCGCTCTTACTTTATATTCATATTTATCCAAGGCAGTCCGCTCCCCTATTCATACGTAAACCTGTCCCAATGCTTCAAATCAAAAACATTTTAACATAATATACATATAGATGTCAAAAATAAAAGCAAGAAATTAAGAAAAAAATACAAGATATAGTGGTTGATGACTCCCTTTTTTTACTAAATATCGAAATGTCGTCACGGTTGCAGTTCACCCGCCAGCATGGAAAACTGTTCCAGTGAAAGCTCCTCCCCACGTACAGAGGGCGACAGTCCAAGTCTTTCAAGCGCCTGCAAAGCCTGTTCCTTCGTCACATTAAGCCCCTGTGCGTTTGATACGGCGTTGACCAAAGTCTTTCTCCGCTGATTGAATGAAGCTCTGATAAGAGCAAAAAGCATCGTCTCATCCTTAACCCTGACAGGCGGCTCCTTATGTCTGCTCAGACGGATCACGGCGCTTCCCACGCCCGGTCTGGGGATGAAACAGTTCGGGGGAACATTTGCAACAATCTCCGGGCGGGCATGGTACTGTACGGCAAGCGAAAGCGCACCGTAGTCCTTGGTGCCGGGTTCCGCCTTCATCCTGTCCGCCACTTCCTTCTGCACCATGACCGTGACGCTCTCAAGCGGCACATGGCTCTCAAAAAGGGCCATAATAATAGGAGTCGTAATGTAATATGGCAGGTTTGCCACCACCTTTACCGGTCTGCCCCCGTTATAGGCTTCGACAATATTTTTCATGTCAACCTTTAAAATGTCGTCATTGATGAGTATTACATTGTCATAGCCTGATAACGTCTCCTCAAGAATCGGCATCAGCATTTTGTCTATCTCAACCGCAACCACGCGGCCCGCCCGCTGCGCAAGCAGCGCAGTCATTGTCCCAAGCCCCGGCCCAATCTCCAGGACGCAGTCCTCCCTGCGGATATCAGCGGCCTCTATTATTTTATTTAACACCCTTGGATCCACCAGAAAATTCTGTCCGTACTTTTTCCGGACGCGGAAGTCATGCTTCTGCATTATTTCAACGGTGGCGCGGGATATTCCTGATTCCTCCATTTTTCCTCCATTCTGGAGCGTTTATGCGACAAGGCGACGCGAATCTCAAATTCGCGTCTGCCATCAGGGGAATTTGTGACGCTCCGGCACAAATTCCCAAACGAACAAGGTTCGTTTTGTGAAACAATAAGCTATCGAGCTTATTTTTTACACTAATACCCTTTTTTTAATCTGGGACAGATACGCCCCATAGCCGCACTCCCGATTGGCGGCTTCGCCTGTTACGTCGTGTTTCGGGATTTTCTCCTTGCCCTTCGCCCCGGACAGATACCACTCGTATTCCATGTCCAGATTGCCAATGTCGAGCGCCCTGTATCCCTCCAGAAACAACCGCTCCGTCAGCGGTTTGGCCGCGGCGCCCAGAGAGATCAGGAACAACCTGTCCTTAGGATATTCCCGGCAGCACGCCGCTATTTCGTCCAGTCTGGCATAGGCGTTGCTGGACGGGCCGATGATGCGCTCCACCGACCGGGCGGTATCTAACAGATCGTTTCCCACGCCGTTATGGGTTCTCTCCCCCTCCACGACGACCACATCCTTGTCCTGCCAGATCCGGCGGATGCCTTCCGCCCACCGGCCGCATATGCTTTTGTCGGCATAGGCATAATAAAATCTGGAGACGGATGTATTATAATATACTTTGTTCCGGTCGCAGCACCGTTCATACACCCGGCGGCTGAACAACAGATGATCGCGCCAGAACAGGCGGCTCTCCTTCCGGTAGACAGACAGATCGCCGAAAATATCCGGCACCGTCACGATCATGCCGTCATACTGATAACCCAGAATGCGCCTCAGATCTTCCATAAGTGCGG
>CANQSE010000055.1 GCA_947626405.1 uncultured Acetatifactor sp.
AATAATCTGGCGGCGTCGGGAACCGAACCGGTTGCGGCTATTGTCGCGCTGATTCTGCCGCCTGATACGGAGGAGTCTTATCTTAAAAAGCTGATGGCGGAGGCGGAGGAAAAGTGCGCAGAGCTGTCCGTTGCCATCGCTGGAGGACAGACGAGAGTTATGGAGGGCATATCCGTCCCCGTTGCCGTTGTAACAGGTATTGGGAAAGGTCGAGCCGGAGGGGACGGCTTTAAGCCGGGGATCGCTCTGCCGGGGCAGGACGTGGTTGTCAGCAAATGGATAGGTCTTGAGGGAACGGCTTATCTTGCGGAGCACAGCAGAGAGCGGCTATGCGCCAGATATCCCGCTTATATGGTTGAGGAAGCGGCAGGGTTCCACCGTTTTCTGTCAGTGCTGCCAGAGGCTTATGCCGCAATGGAGTCAGGAGTCTGTGCGATGCACGACGTGTCTGAGGGAGGTATTTTCACCGCTCTCTGGGAGCTTGCCGAGGCTTCCGGGGTCGGGCTCGAGATAGATTTGAAAAAGCTGCCGGTAAGGCAGGAGACGGTAGAGATTTGTGAGTTCTGCGGGGTGAATCCTTACGAGCTGTTGTCCGGAGGGTGTATGGTGATGACGGCCCGGGACGGAGACGGCCTTGTGAATTTCCTGCAGTCCTGTCAGATCCCCGCGTCAGTTGTGGGAAGGGTGACGCAGGGCAGAGAGAGAATCCTTAGAAACGAGGAGGACATCAGGTATCTGGACCGTCCCGCTGGAGATGAGCTCTATAGGTTTTTAGAATATATGCGCAGGGAGAAAGCGCAGAAATGAGGGAAAATATGAGAGAAGAATTACTTACCATTCTGGAAAAAAACAGCCGGATCGACCTTAAGGATCTGGCGGCGCTTTTGGACGTCAGCGAGATTGATGTCGTCAATGAGATTGCAGCAATGGAGAGGGAGGGAGTCATCTGCGGCTACCATACCATGATAAACTGGGAGAAGACCTCCATCGAGAAGGTTACGGCTTTGATAGAAGTAAGGGTTACTCCCCAGCGCGGACAGGGCTTTGACAGTGTGGCGGAGCGGATTTACAAATACCCCGAGGTGAGGAGCGTGTACCTTATCTCCGGCGGTTTTGACCTGATGGTGATACTGGAAGGGAAAACGCTGCGTGAAGTGTCGGCCTTTGTATCGGAGAAGCTTTCCACCCTGGATGCGGTGCTCAGCACCGCCACGCATTTTATCCTGAAAAAATACAAGGATCACGGCTGCGAGATCGCACAGAAAAAAGAAGATGAAAGAGAGATGATTACGCCATGAAGAAGCAGCTTTCGGATGCAGTGGTGGGCATCAAGCCTTCCGGCATCAGAAAATTTTTTGATATAGTATCTGAGATGAACGACCCCGACGTGGTTTCTCTCGGAGTCGGAGAGCCCGATTTCGATACCCCCTGGCACATCAGGGACGAGGGCATTTACTCGCTTGAGAGAGGGCGCACATTTTATACGTCCAATTCCGGTCTGGCGGATCTTCGCCGGGAAATATGCAGCTATATGCGCAGAAAGCAGGGAATTTCCTATGATGCGGCCCATGAGGTTCTTGTTACCGTGGGCGGTTCGGAAGCTATAGACATCGGGCTCAGAGCCATTATCAACCCCGGTGATGAAGTGCTGATTCCGCAGCCGAGCTATGTTTCTTACGAGCCCTGCGCTGTCCTGGCGGGAGCAAAGCCTGTGATAATAAGACTTAAGGCTGAAAACGAGTTTCGCCTTACTGCCGGCGAGCTCGAGGAAGCGATTACAGACAGGACGAAGGTTTTGATACTTCCGTTTCCGAACAACCCGACAGGGGCCATTATGGAGAAAAAGGACCTTGAGTCTGTCGCCGAGGTAATTGAGAGACATGATCTCATAGTCATGTCAGACGAGATATACGGCGAGCTGACATACAAGGGCAAACATGTTTCCATAGCGTCAATCCCCGGAATGAAAGAAAGAACCATACTCATCAACGGTTTTTCCAAGGCATACGCAATGACAGGCTGGAGGCTGGGGTATGCCTGCGGACCCGCCGACATCATAGCACAGATGACAAAGATACATCAGTTTGCTATCATGTGCGCTCCCACAACGAGCCAGTACGCGGCCGTGGAAGCGCTGAGAAACGGGGACGGCGACATCGAGGAAATGTGCATCGCATATAATCAGAGGAGAAGATATCTGCTCAATGCCTTTAAGGAGATGGGACTGGAATGCTTTGAGCCTTACGGGGCGTTTTATGTGTTCCCCAGCATAAAGCAGTTCGGGATGACGAGCGACGAGTTTGCGACGCGGTTTCTGGCTGAGGAGAAGGTGGCTGTCGTTCCCGGTACGGCTTTCGGGGAGTGCGGAGAAGGGTACCTTAGAATCTCGTACGCTTATTCACTGGAAAGCCTTAAGATTGCAATAGGCAGACTGGAGAGGTTTGTAAAAAAGCTCAGAACGGCGCAGTAACAAAAAAGGCCCGTGCTTTGGGCGGGGGGTAGGCTTTGCATGTTGTGCTTCACCAGCCGGAGATTCCGGCGAATACAGGAAACATAGGGAGAACCTGTGTGGCTACGAAAACCGCGCTGCATCTCATAGAGCCGCTCGGTTTTAGACTGGATGAAAAATCGCTTAAGCGTGCCGGAATGGATTACTGGTCCGCGCTGGAGGTATACAGATACATGAACTATCGGGAGTTTTGCGAAAAACATCCCGGCATAAAACTCTGGATGGCGACCACAAAGGCGCGCAGAGCCTATACCGATGTCGAGTTCGGACCGGATGACTACATCATGTTCGGAAAAGAGAGCGCGGGGATTCCGGAAGAAATTCTGGTGGATCACAGCGAGAGCTGTATACGGATACCGATGCTTTCAGGAGTACGCTCGTTAAATCTTTCCAATTCGGTTGCGGTGGTTTTGTATGAGGCGCTCAGACAGAACGGATTTCCGCACATGGAGAGGGAGGGAAGCCTTCACAGGCTACGCTGGAGTGATTAACAAAAAATACTTGCCATATCCAGTCGGTATATAATATAATAAAACCATCATTTCCGCTTTATTTTCAGGGCAGGCAAACTGATTTTGCCAAGGAGGATGTATGACATTACGGGAGTGCTACGAACAATTACAGGGTGATTATGATGGAACGCTAGGGCGTCTGTGCAGTGAGAAGCTTGTGGAAAGGTTCGCGCTGAAATTTTTGACGGATGACAGCTTTGCGCTTCTGGAGGAATCCATGAACATAGGCAATTACAGCGAAGCTTTCCGTGCCGCCCACACTTTAAAGGGCGTCAGCCTGAATCTTGGATTTACAAAGCTCTACGAGGTGAGCAGCGAGATTACCGAAGCGCTCAGAGGTGGAGAACAGCCGCAAAACGAGGCTCTTTTGGGTAAAGTCAGAGACGAGTACCAACGTACGGTGAATCTGCTTCAGGAGCTGCAAAATGGATGATATGTCGTATAAAGAGGTTGTATGACTAAGGACGAGCGGGAACAATATCTGCGATCAGGCTTTACGCCGGATCAGATCAACGAAATACAGGAAGGCATGGAATTGGGGCTCGATACCTCTGTTTATGCAAAAAAGGAATTTTTTGCCATTCAGATGCGCCAGATCCGTCTTGGGCAGATGGAAAAGCTTCCGGTAGAGGTTTATGCTTCCACGGATTATGACTGGTTTCAGATGGAGGAGATTCGAAGCGGGCTTCAGGATGGGGTGGATATTACGATATACGCCAACCCGTCTATTTCTTATGACAAAATGCGCCAGATAAGGCTTGGCCTTAAGGGCGGCGTTGATCTGTCCAAGTATGCAAAGCTTGACGCCGGAGTGCTTCGTGAACTGAGGAAAGCGCTTTTTTCAAAGATTTATATTGTTGATTACATTCAGCAGGGATATGATGCGGAACAGCTCGAACAGATCCGAATCGCTCTGGAAAAACACCTTAATATCGTGCCATACCTTAATAAGGAGCTGCGCGGCGTGTCAATCCATGAGATATGCGAGGGCCTTGAAAAGGGGCTGGATGTTTCCTGTTACGCAAAGCTGGATTTTAGCTGGCAGCAGATGCGTGAAATACGCCTTGGCATGGAGAACCGTATAGACGTCTCATATTACGCCAATCCTCTTTACGAGTGGCAGCAGATGCAGGAGATACGACTGGGTCTGGAAAGCGGCATTGATATAAGCGTTTATTATTCTCTGATGTATACCGCGTCCGAGATGAGACAGAAACGCCTTGAGCTGCAGCAGGGAATCGGAACTCCCTCTTTTGATGATGAACTGACGCATTTTGAGACCTTCCAAAATATATCCGTCACCGTAAGCGGCGACGAGATGGAAGCATTTATCTATGTGCCTGACAGCAGCCGCGTCAGCAAGGCTCAGATTATGAAGGCGCTTGAGTCAAGCGGTGTGAGAAGGGGAATACTGGATCCCGAGATAAATAAGCTGCTTCGCGGAAGATTTAAGGATAAGACAATCATGGTTGCCAGGGGTAAGCCCGCAACCGAGGGACCCGACGGCTGGTACGAATTTTTCTTTAAGACACAGCTTAACCGGCAGCCAAAGCTTCTGCCGGACGGCTCTGTGGATTTTTCCGATGTGCAATGGTACGAATTTGTGCAGGCCGGACAGCGCATCGCCGTGTATCACGACGCGGATATGGGCTCCGGAGGATTTACCGTGACCGGAAGGATGATTCCGCCCAGAAAGGGTCGTGAGAGAAGCGTGCTGGCGGGCAGAGGCTTCTCCCTGATGGACGACAAAAAGACCTATATTGCAGATATCAGCGGACGGATTATACTGGAAGGGAACCGCATTGATATAGACAAGACGCTTAACATGGAGGAAGTGAGTCTTGCCACCGGAAACATCACCTTTGACGGAAGCGTCTACGTATCGGGAAATGTGAGCGCCGGAGCACTGGTACAGGCCACCGGCGACGTGGTGGTGAACGGGTACGTGGAGTCGGCAAGTATCGAGAGCAGCAGGGGAAGCGTGCTGATCAAACAGGGCGTAAACGGCAACGGAGTGGGATATGTCAAAGCGGCCATTGATGTAAACGGCAGGTTCTTTGAAGCCTGCAGAGTGTATGCGGGGAACGAGATCCACGCCGGATACTGTCTCAACTGTGATCTCCATTCGGATAACCGGATCGTTGTTACCGGAAAGAACGGCCAGCTCGCGGGCGGAACGGCTTATGCAAAGGTTTCAATGGATATGACGTACGCCGGAAACAGGGCGGGAATCGCAACATTGATACGCGTGGGCTTTAACGATGAGTTTTTAAAGCAGCAGGACGACGTGGAGGAAAAAATTGCGGAGGCAAATAAGCAGCTCGATATTCTCAGAAACGCTTATGCCGATTTCCATGAAAAATATCCGCCTGAGGTGCGCAACACAATGGAAATTTACCTGAAGGTTGAAAGCGCCATATTTACAAAAGAAAAAGAGGTTGACGACCTGATGCGCTATAAAAACGACATGGAAAACGAAGTCAAAGCGGTACGCAACGCACAGGTTGTTATACACGATACTCTGTATGAAGGAACTGTATTTGAGATAAACGGTAAACATTGGACGGCAAAGCAGGCGCGTAATGTGAAGCTGAAAAGGGTTGACGAAAGAGTGGCCGTCTATAGAAATTAAGCTGTATGCGGGCTGCGGAGGAATGGGAAACATGCGCAGTAAGGTATTGATTGTTGATGACCTGGAACTTAATCGTGATATGCTGACAGCCATTCTGGAAAAGGATTATCCGATTCTACAGGCGGATGGCGGGAGAAAAGCCATATCAATGATCCAAAAACACCAGGATGAAATAGCGGTGGTGCTGCTGGATCTTATTATGCCGGAGGTGGACGGGTTCGCCGTTTTGGAGGTTATGAGGAACCAGTCCTGGCTCAAGGCCATTCCGGTGCTTGTGATTACGGCCGAGTCAAAGCCGGGAGTAGAGAGCAAATGCTTTGAGATGGGAGTGTCCGACTTTATCAAGAAGCCGTTTGACAATGCCATCGTCAGAAACAGGGTCAAGAACATTGTGGATCTGTTCAGCTATAAGAACCAGCTTGAGGAGAAGGTTGAGAAGCAGACGGAAACACTGAAGAAACAGTATAAGCTGCTTGTGATGCAGGCGGAAAAGCTCAAGGAGAGCAATACGAAGATCATTGATATCCTGGGTACGGTGGTGGAGTGCCGTAACCTGGAAAGCGGAGAGCACATCAAGCGCGTAAAGGGCTTTACCAGGATCCTTGCGGAGCAGATGATGGCGGATTATCCCGAATACGGACTGACAAAGGAAAAGATAGATGTCATTGTTTCCGCAAGCGCACTGCATGATGTTGGAAAGATTGCAATTCCCGACAGTATACTTCTTAAGCCGGCAAGGCTGACAAAGGATGAGTATGAATACATGAAGTCCCATACCACAAGGGGCTGCGAGGTGCTTAATAACATACAGGACGTGTGGGATGAGGCTTACGGCAAGGTGAGCTATGAAATCTGCAGACATCACCACGAGCGTTATGACGGCAAGGGGTACCCTGACGGACTGGCGGGGGAGAATATTCCCGTTTCCGCTCAGATTGTGGGACTTGCGGATGCCTATGACGCCCTGGTGAGCGAAAGGGTATATAAGGGCGCATACTCCGCAGACGAGGCATTTCATATGATCGTATCAGGGGAATGTGGCGTGTTTTCTCCAAAGATTCTGGAGTGTTTCCGCAAGGCCAAAAGAAAATTTGAGGAGTTGGCCAGAGCTCAGAAACAACAGCAGCAAAAGGAAGGAATGGCCTGACAAAGCTGCTGACGTTCAGCCGGATACCCGATCCCTTCCGGATTGGATACCCGGCGTTTTGTATGGATTTGCCGAAGACGGCGGAAAAGAGGTAAATTATGGAAGAAAAAAAAATGGTGTCGGAGATCACATCCATGGACGAGGATTTTGCACAATGGTACACGGATGTGGTGAAAAAGGCGGAGCTTATCGGCTATACGTCGGTAAAGGGATGTATGGTAATTAAACCCGCGGGTTTTGCAATATGGGAGCTGATACGCGGTCAGCTCGACGAAAGGTTTAAGGAGACCGGAGTGGAAAATGTATATCTCCCGATGTTCATTCCGGAATCCCTGCTTCAGAAGGAAAAGGACCATGTCGAAGGATTTGCGCCTGAGGTGGCATGGGTGACTCACGGCGGGCTCCAGCCCCTGCAGGAACGCCTCTGCGTGCGTCCTACCTCGGAGACGCTGTTCTGCGATTTTTATAAAGATGACGTACATTCTTACAGGGATCTTCCCAGGGTGTATAATCAGTGGTGTTCTGTGGTACGCTGGGAGAAGGAGACGAGACCCTTTCTCCGCTCGAGAGAATTTCTTTGGCAGGAGGGACATACCGCCCATGCCACGGCTGAGGAGGCCGAGGAGTGTACAATCAGGATGCTTAACCTGTATGCGGATTTCTGTGAGCAGGTGCTTGCAATCCCTGTGATCAAAGGACGCAAGACGGACAAGGAAAAGTTTGCGGGAGCGGTGGCGACGTATACGATCGAGGCCCTGATGCACGACGGCAAGGCGCTTCAGTCAGGGACAAGCCATAATTTCGGCGACGGCTTTGCAAGAGCGTTCGGGATCCAGTTTGCGGATAAGGACAACACCTTAAAATATGTCCATCAGACATCGTGGGGAATGACAACACGGCTGATCGGCGCAATTATTATGGTACACGGCGACAACGAGGGGCTTGTGCTGCCTCCCAAAGTGGCGCCCGTTCAGGTGTGTGTAATTCCCATACAGCAAAAAAAGGAAGGGATTCTTGACAAGGCTTATGAGCTGCGCGATCGCCTTAAAAAGGTCTGTCGGGTGAAGGTGGACGATTCCGAAAAAACGCCGGGATGGAAATTTGCGGAGGCCGAGATGAGAGGATATCCTCTCAGGCTCGAGATCGGTCCTAAGGATATGGAGGCAGGGAAATGTGTGCTCTGCCGCAGGGACACAAGGGAGAAAACAGAGGTTATGCTTGAGGATCTCGAGGAGACGGTGACAAAGCTTCTTGAAACCATTCAGCGCGACATGCTTGAGCGTGCACGGGCGCACAGGGACAGGCATACCTCGTTGGCAGTAAACATGGCTGAGTTTGAGAAGATTTTTAACGAGAAAACAGGATTTGTAAAGGCTATGTGGTGCGGCAGACAGGAGTGCGAGGACATTATAAAAGAAAAGCTCAGCGTGACGAGCCGCTGCATACCGTTTGAACAGGAGCACATTGCGGACACATGTGTCTGCTGTGGAAAACCCGCCGCCAAAATGGTGTATTGGGGGAAAGCATATTAGAGCGTTATGAATTACATTATATTGGATTTAGAGTGGAATCAGAGCACAAACGGCCAGCCCAGGGTGGATGGGATTCCCTTTGAGATCATTGAGATCGGAGCAATCAAGTTAAATGATAAGGGCGTTATGCTCAGCGAGTTCAGCAGACTCATCAGGCCGACCGTTTATCTTGAGATGCACAAAATCACAAGCCGCCTGATTCATCTTCAGATGCAGGAGCTGGAGCGCGGCGATCCTTTTCCTGAGGTTATGAAGGGCTTTCTCGACTGGTGCGGGGACGAAGCCTACATGTTCTGCACATGGGGAAGCCTTGACCTGACGGAGCTTCAGAGAAATATGCGTCATTACAACATGACACCTCTGTCAGATGGGCCGATAACATTTCTTGATATCCAGAAGCTTTACAGTCTTGCCTATGAGGACGGAAAATCCAGACGCTCCCTCGAGAGCGCCGCGGAGCAGGCACAGCTTGAAAGGGACATCCCGTTTCACAGAGCATTCAGCGACGCATATTACACGGCAAAAATCATGACAAAGATAATAGAGGAAAAACCCTCTGTGCTTAAAAGTGTGTCGTTTGACTTGTTCCATCCGCCTGCTGACAGGCAAAGCGAAATAAAAATCAGATTTGACACCTATACAAAGTATATAAGTCGGGAATTTGCAGACAAGGCCGAGCTGTTTAACGACAGTGAGGTTGTTGCGGGCAAATGCTGTTTTTGTCGGCGCAATATCAAAAAGAAGATAAAATGGTTTACAATAAACGGCAAAACCTATTACTGCGTGGCATACTGCGAAAATCACGGGTATTTTAAGAATAAGATCAGAATCAGAAAGTCCGAGGAAGACAGGCTGTTTGTGGTAAAGACGGCAAAAGCCATCACGCCTCAGGAGGCGGCTGAGCTGAGAGAGCTGAGCGAACGGGCAAGAGAGCTTCACCACAAAAAGAACCGCAGCCGTAAAAAGCAGCATGGCATAAAGGCGGATGACCCTGCGCAGAATCAGAAATCATAATCCCGAAACCGGTTTGGCCTTTTGCCTTTTCTGCGGCGGTGACGGCTTTCCTTTCTTCGTATGATGCGGCTGTTGCGTCCGGAGAACTGATAGTTCCTGAACAAAAGCTTAAGAATCGCCGCAATAATGAGAATTATAACGGCTATTCCCGCAACGACCAGCACGCGTATCAGATTTACGTAGATGACGTGGGAGCCGGAATCCTCTGACTCGTCTTCATCGGTTTGTCCCGACTCCGGCGACTCGTCAAAAATCTGCGTCTGGCTTGTCGTAAAGTCGAGACGGACGCAGCCTATGTCCACGCCGTGATAGGAATATGTTATTACGGCAGCCTGGTCGCTGCCGACTGTGTCGTAGGAGATGACAGAGTCCAGATCCTCAAAGGAAGCGGTCCCCGGAAGAATTATAAAGTCGTCCCTGTTCAGGGAGAGAATGGGGACGGAGCTTCCGAAAATATCGTAGCCGCTGTAAAACAGTCCGGTATTGTCTATATCGTATTTTGTCTCGGTCTGAGATACGTTTACCTTTTCAAAATTGCTGAAACCGTAATCAAACAGTGAGATTGTGTCCTCATACTGGTAAGGCGATTCATCCTTCAGGACGACGCAGATAAGCTTCATGCCGTCTCTTTCGGCGCATGACACAAGACAGTTTCTTGCCGCGGAGGTATATCCCGTCTT
>CANQSE010000056.1 GCA_947626405.1 uncultured Acetatifactor sp.
GCCCGTAAATTTGTGCGGTTAGTCTTTCGACTGCTGAAAGACAATCGCCTATATCAGGCAGCGGAATAGTTATCTATTCCTGCTGATGAATGCCCTGCTTCAAAAAGCAGATTCCGCAGGGCTTGTTAAGGTTACACTTTTTTCAGGCAGATGATATGAAAATAGCTTCAAAAATTTTTGATTTATACTTGACATATCACCGCTGGACTCCAGATTCCTGCACATCTCGTAAATTTCCTCATACATTTTTCGGAACATGGGATAGTTTTCCGATAACTTCAGGATCCATTCCGGTTCATCCATGCAGAGAAACGTCAGCCAGGCTTCCAGGTGGTTCCTGATACCATTATTTTGGACGATTTCCTTTAAGATGTCAAGGGGGACGAAGACATATTCCTCCAACAAAGCCCTCCTACGTTTCCTCGAACAAATGCAGCAGTTCCTCCGGGGAATAAAGGGTGATTCTGAGGTATCCGTCGCGCTTGATAAGATTCTGCATAGCAATTCTCCCATTCTATAGACTGAAAAGTTATTGGCGTTATTCTCCCATATTAATTCTTGTCATGATATGTAACATTATGTATAATTCATGTATGAGAAATTATTGCGATTGCACTTAACGGTAAAAAGTGCAAGTTGTTTACGGAGGATGTTTGATGAAACGGAACCTGGCTGAAAATATGGAGTTTTTAAAAGCAATTCAAAAAGAAGAAATGGTATATCTTTTTGGCGCCGGTATCTCTATGGCGCTGACGGACAATAAATCCTGCGGATGGCGGAAGTGGCTTGAAAACGGCACTTTTTATATGAAGAATTTGTCAGAAGCGAAGAATTTGAGAGATTCCCTTAATTCTGACAGTACCTCCGGCAATCTGGTCAGGGCAGCCGGGAAATTGTTAAGGGAGACAAGAGCAGACGGCACCTACCATGACTGGATGAAAGCTTCTTTTGAAACGACGCCTGTAACAAATCTTTCCCTTGCAGCGATTCTGAGGAAGCTGCTTATTCCTCAGGATGTATTTGTGACTACAAACTATGATCTGCTGCTGGAACAGGCAACAGGGCTTAAAACGCTTACCTACGAAGATCCGGACAAAGCTTTTCAAATGTTGGACAGGAAGAAAAGTGAATCTGTGATACATATTCACGGTGTCTATGACCCGGCTCACGACCTGGATAATATAGTTGCCGACAAAGAGCAGTATGATGCTGTTCTTTCAGATAAAGGCGCGCAGTTCATTCAGCATGTTCTGGGAACAAGGACGCTGATATTTGTAGGCTGCGCTCAGACGGCAGACGACGACAATATATCTCAGTTTCTGGAATTTGCGAAAAAGTATCTGAAAATGGACAGGACTTATTATTTTTTGCACAGGAATGGAGAAATTTTGGAAGGGCTGCCCGATAATGTGGTTCTCATTCCCTACGGGGACGAATATGAAGATCTGCAGCCGTTTCTGGAAGATATGGCGTGGGAAAGGTTAAAGAGCCTTATGGAGAAAAATCCTCTGATCGGAAGGACGGCATATTCCCCAAAAGACGGAATGACAGATAAATTTCAAAAGTATCATTATTCACAGGAGAGTATTCCGTTTTGCGGACGTAAAAAAGAGCTGGATCAGCTCCGTTCGTTTGTAAATTCAGACAGGGATTTTTGCTGGTGGGCGGTAACAGGTCAAGCCGGATCCGGAAAAAGCCGGCTTGCATTTGAGATGTTGAAGACTCTGCCGGTGCCGTGGTTTGGTTTTTTTATAAACGACGAAATAGCCATTAAGGATATCGATAATTTCCGTCCTTTTTCAGATACGGTTATTATCATTGACTATGTGAGCGGGAGAGAAGTGTTTGTGGCCGGCTTGTTGAAAAAGCTGCAGGAAAAGTATGAGACTGTTTCGTTTCGGCTGCGAATCCTTCTTATCGAGCGTGAAAACAACAGAAAGACCGGGTCGTGGTATGCGAGGCTTGTGCAGCGGTTCGGAAAGTATGACAATATAACGGCCGGTGAATATTGTACGGAATTTCTGAATCTGGAAGATCTTGACGACGATTCTGTTTTGAAGCTTATAGACGAGGTGTGCCGGTCGGAAGGGTTAAAAAGCGATCCGGACAGGGACATGGTTTTGATGAATGTGTACAGAGATAAGCATGAGAAACTCAGATTCAGACCATTATTTATACAGCTTTTTGTGGAGGCATGGATTGCAAACGATTTTTCGTTTCCGAGATACGACAGCTTTGAGGAAATACTTAAGCTGGTATTGGCAAAAGAGCAGGAAAAGTGGCTCGCGGTTCTGGATAACGATCAGAAGGTCTGCAACGCGTTTATCCACTTGTTGCTGAGGAGCAATATTGAAAGCCTGAGGACGGACAACATTCCGGAGTTTTATCAAAAGGATTGGGAGATCGTAAGCAATTATATTTCCGAGCATTCTTTTCCTGGCAGGCAAAGGGAGGAAGAAAGCGTTTCTATCATAAATGCGGTCTGTCATAACATTGACAGTGAGCATTACGTGATCGCGCCGCTGTTTCCGGACATTATAAAAGAATTTATGTTTTTCTATTATATGGAAACTGAAAGACTGAGCGCCGTCATGAAGGAGATCTGGGAAAACGCAGCGCATAATTTTTCTGTGTTTATTGCCAGATGTATGACGGATTTTCCGGAGAATGAATTTTACAGGAAGGCGTTGAATGATTACAGCAGATCCACACGTGATGCAAAGATCCTGGCAGGAAGATTGGAACTGCTGCGTCAAAAAAAGCTTGGGCTCAATGATGATCCGTCGGTATTGTTTGGAATTATAGAAAATGAGCATGAGTTTTGGAAATCTATAGTTGTTGACGAGGCGGATGAAGATTATGAAATCCTCAGCCTGCTTAAGGTGTCAGGGTTAAATTATGTTGCGAGAGCTTACGGGGGATGGGCTCTGTACGATGTGTCCGACATGATGGGAGCCATAGAAGAATCTCTTGGGGTGCCAGGCACAAAAGCCACGGATCTGATGAAGCAGTTTTTCCTTCAGGAGCATATTGCTGATTTGTACAAGGCATCTTTTATTGAGGAAGCTGCGTATTTAAGGGAAAAACTGAATGTTCTTATCGACGAAGGATCTGAGGAATCAAAATGGGACACACTGCTCCGTATGCAGAATATGAATGCTGAAATGATGGAAAAAATTCTGAACGGCGATTTCAAGGGAGCGTATAAGGTCCTTCAGAATATGGAAAAACGATGCAGCAAAAAAGACGAAGATTCTGTGAGGATGCTTGCGCATTCCTGTTTCAATCTGGATCACCTTGCGTTTGCTCTCGGCGAGCCGGCGTATGTGGGAAAAGGGTATGATATCGCGAGAAAGCTGGAACTGTTATATATGGACAGCCCGATAATACGCGCCAGAACGCTGGGATGTCAGGCAGTGGTTTTGCAGAAGGAGTTTTTGTGCGATGGGATCAGCAGAGAAATTTTTGCAGAAAAGCTGAATGATCTGGAAGTAAAGCTTCATACTATGCAATTCGGAGCCGATCAAATGCTCAATGAGGCCCTGGAAATGACGTGGGGCCAATTGAAGATGCTGAAGCTTAATTTGATCGGTGAAGACGCCGCAGAGCTGCAAAAGCTTATATCCGAAGCTGATGCTGTTTTAAAAGACAATCCTGAGCTGGAGTCTGTGGCGGCTACAATGATAACCGCGACACGTGTGCTGCATAAAAACGTGCTGAAGGATAAGATTTCACACAGTGAAACAGAAGCGCTTTTCAAATTTGTGGAATTAAATAATTCCTCCGCGGTACTGAGAAATGCTTTTTTTGAAATGCTGTCGGATTCGGAGGACGCGGATAAAAGAGAAAACTATATGACTGAAAGGGTTGTATTTGGCGCAAGACAGGACGCACGGTATAATCCGTTAATGGGGAGTGGAATTTCGGAGATCGATGAGGAAGCCGACTTCTTGCGGCAGCCGGCGGCAGGCTTAAGAGCAGAGCCATATATAAGACCCCGTAAAAAAATCGGAGCGAACGATCCGTGTCCGTGCGGCAGCGGCAGAAAATTTAAAAAATGCTGCAGGGGTAACGGCAAATATGACTGACGGCAGCCAGCCGGAAGGTTCATTTCCTGAATCTTATTCTGTGATTCAACGTTCGGGTTTTCCTGCAGAAAAGTAAATGCCGCTTGCGCGTCGTATTACACCTGAAATCCACCGCTTGAAAAGTAAATGCCGCTTACGCGGCGCTTCCTTTTCTGCGCTTGTGGCAAAATACAAAATTTTACATCTTGGTCTTGACAGGAGCAGATCGGAGCGTTACAATGCCTATATAACCTATAGGCTTAATAAACAATAAGGTCTGTTAAAACCCGGCGGGACGATTGTCGAGGGTACGGCGGGCAATATTGTTATTGTCCTGCCTGACCGCGGTGATCGCTATTTCAGCAAACATCTCTACGAGTGAAAACAGCGGCCTTTTTCGTCATCGGACACTGTATGTTCAAATCATATAATTGTCAATGTCTCGTGCGTCCTTCTGGTCGATAATATCCTGCAGGGTAATTCCGTCAAGATATTCGTTTATCACTCTGTACAATCCCTGCCATACGGGAAGCGTCGGACATTCGGCGCTGCGTTTACATTCTTCGGGATTTTTTCCGGCACACGCTACCGGAGCAAAATCACCCTCTGTCAATCTCAGGATCTCGCCCACCGTATAATTGCCGGGATCTTTGACAAGCATATATCCGCCCTGGTTTCCGCGGTTTGTGCGCAGCAGGTCGGATCTGTTTAAGACAGGTACAATCTGCTCAAGATATTTCTTTGAAATCTCCTGACGTCTGGCAATGTCTTTTAATGCAATATATCCGTCTTCCCGATGCTCGGCGAGATCAATAAGCATCCGCAGGGCATACCGCCCCTTTGTTGATATTTTCATATGGAAAGGCTCCTTTTTTATTGTATGCCTAATAATAACATATATTTAATAGGTTTTCAAGAGTTATGCCATAAAACCCTTATTTTTCACCAATGTATTGACTTTAAAATTATGATATGATATAGTTTGCACATAAAACCTATAAGTTAAGTATGAAAAGAAAAGGACACAAGGCCATGACTTTGCAGCAAATCCGTTACGCCATCACGATTGCCGAAAGCGGCTCGCTAAACAAGGCTGCCGAAATTTTATATATAGCGCAGCCTTCTCTTACCAGCTCCATGCAGGAGCTTGAAAGGGAACTCGGGATTACGATTTTTAATCGAAGCGGCAGGGGCGTTACGCTGACGGCAGACGGCATAGAATTTATACAATATGCAAAGCAGATTTACAGTCAGTATGAAAATCTTGTTGAAAAATATGAGAATCCCAAAAAGCTTAAGAAGAAATTCGGAGTATCCACGCAGCACTATTCTTTTGCCGTAAAAGCATTTGTTGAGCTGGTAAAATCATTTGATACCTCATGTTATGAATTTGCCGTTCGTGAAACAAAGACAAAAGATGTTATAAACGATGTCGCGTCCATGAAAAGTGAGATCGGCATTTTGTATCTCAGCGATTTTAACCGTGCTGCAATCAATAAAATTTTGCGCACCGCGGGACTTGAATTTCATCATTTGATCAACTGCAGCGCTTATGTATATTTATGGTCCGGGCATCCGCTTTCAAAAAAGAAATCAATTCGTTTTGAGGAGCTTGCGGATTACCCCTGCCTTTCTTTTGAGCAGGGAGATACAAGCTCGTTCTATTTTGCGGAAGAAATTCTAAGCACAAGCGAATATCTCCGCACAATTAAGGCAAACGACCGGGCAACGATGTTAAATCTTATGATCGGCCTTAACGGATATACGCTTTGCTCCGGTATTATCTGCGAGGAACTAAACGGCGACGATTATATTGCCGTGCCGTTTGAAGCCGATTCCGTAGAAGAAAGCAGTGTGATGGAGATAGGGTACATTACCAGGAAAGACTCCTTGCTGAGCAATATCGCTCAGAAGTATATAGAGGAAATAAAAAGATATTTGCAAATTACATAACATAATGCAAACGTATATAATGCAAACGGGAGTTATAGTCTGTTCCTATTACCTACTATTCATATATGCTATTGGTAATATCGCGGGTGCCATGTTAGAATACGTATGAAAGAGAAAGGAGCGGATTACAAATGTACACATCCCAGTCAGCGCTGTTCCAATTAAGGAATGTGTCAAAGATTTTTCGGTCAAAGGATTTGGAGGTCCGAGCCGTAGACGATATCAGTCTTGACATATTTCAGGGTGAGATTTTCGGGATCATAGGTATGAGCGGAGCGGGAAAAAGCACTCTTGTGAGAACCCTTAACCGTTTGGAGGATGTAACATCCGGTCAGGTTATTTTTGACGGTCAGGTACTCGGCGATCTTTCGGGAAAGGAGCTCAGGCTTGTAAGAAGATCAATGGCGATGATATTTCAGGGTTTTAACCTGCTTACGCAAAAAACGGTTCTTGCCAATGTGATGCTGCCGATGAAAATCGCCCATGTCCCCCGGGACGAGCAGAAGGAACGCGCATTGCAGATGCTGAAGGTTGTAGGACTGGAGAGCAAAGCCTCCGCCTGGCCCGCACAGTTATCCGGAGGACAACGGCAGCGGGTCGCCATTGCCAGGGCGCTTGCGATGAATCCTAAAGTACTGTTGTGCGACGAAGCCACAAGCGCTCTTGATCCTAAGATCACAGAAGAAATTTTGTCTTTGCTCAGGGATATCAACAAAAAGATGAACCTGACAATCGTGATCATAACCCATGAGATGAGCGTGGTCGAAAGGATTTGTGATCGTGTGGCAATCATATCAGAAGGCCGTCTGGCGGAAATCGGATCTGTGAAAGAAATCTTTACTTCACCAAAGACAGAGGCGGCAAAGCACCTTATATTGCCGGCGGAGAAGGAACTGAATCAGTTTGATATAACCGACAGACGATGTATACGCATTGTCTTTGACGGCAGGGAAGCCTCAGAACCGCTTATCGCTAATCTTGTGGAGGCAACCGGAGAAAAGGTCAATATACTCTGTGCGAATACAAAATCGGTTGGCGGGGTCGGGTTCGGGCAAATGATTGTAGAGCTTCCGAAAGAAAATGAGGCTGTCGAGCGTGTGCTTAAATACATACGGGAAAAAGGCGTAAATTTTCACGAGGTGCATTTAGAGGAGGTAAAGGGCGTATGACAGAGACAATATGGAAAATGATCGGAAGCGGAGTCATCGAAACACTGCAAATGACTGTTGTATCAACGGTTTTAGCGTATTTAGCCGGCCTTCCTCTAGGCGTACTGCTTGTCGTTACCGGAAAGGGCCATATCCTGCAGAACCGCGTAGTCAACGCAATACTTGGAACAGTTATGAACATTGTACGCTCAGTTCCGTTCCTGATCCTTCTCGTTGTGCTGGTCCCGTTTACAAGGCTTGTGACGGGATCGTCAATCGGAACAACGGCGACAATCGTTCCGCTGACGGTTGGAACAATCCCAATCGTCGCACGAATGGTTGAGTCGTCGCTGAAGGAAGTGCCGCCGGGAATTATAGAAGCTGCCGAATCCATGGGGGCATCTCCCGCATCCGTCATATTCCGGTTTATTATACCGGAAGCCATGCCGTCGCTTTTATTGGGAGGAGCAATCAATTTAGCTACCGTTTTAGGGTACTCCGCTATGGCCGGATGTATCGGCGGCGGAGGGCTTGGAGCTATCGCTCTTAACTATGGCTGGTACCGTTACCAGACAGACGTGCTGCTCGTCACGGTAATAATTCTTGTTTTGATTGTTCAGATCTTCCAGGAAGCCGGAACAATCCTTGCAGCAAAAAAGAGACATTCATAAAACTAAAACCAAAAAAGGAGATTTTAATCATGAAACACTTTTCAGGGAGAATTATCGCACTTGCACTTATCGCCGTTTTGGCTGCGGGCGTTTTTGCCGGATGCAGCAATTCGGCTTCTGATGAAAACGGTGAGGTGACAATAAAGGTCGGAGCCAGTATCACACCTCACTCGGAAATTCTTGAACAGGCAAAGCCTATCCTTGCCGAACAGGGAATCAATCTTGAAATAGTACAAATCGAGGATTCTGTAACACCGAATACAGGTCTTGCGGAGGGGAGCCTGGACGCCAACTTCTTCCAGCACCAGCCGTATCTGGATGACTTTAATGCGGAAAACGGAACTGATCTCGTGTCTGTAGGCGCTGTTCATTATGAACCCTTTGGCATCTACGCCGGAAAAACAAAAAGCCTTGCGGATCTTCCGGACGGAGCAACCATAGCGGTTCCCAACAACACCACAAACGAAGCGAGAGCCCTGCTTCTGCTTCAGCAGGAGGGTCTGCTCACACTGAAGGACGGCGTGGATATTAAGGCAACCATAAATGACATTGTCTCAAATCCCAAAAACCTTCAGTTTGAGGAAATAGCGCCGGAACAGCTTGTCAGAGCGCTTCCGGATGTTGACGCGGCTGTTATCAATGGCAACTACGCAATCGAAGGCGGACTGAAGGTTAAGGATGCACTCGCCGTTGAGTCTGACCAGGGCATTGCCGCAAAGACATACGAAAATATCCTTGTTGTGCAAAAGAAGGATGAGAACAACGAAGCAATCAAAAAGCTGATTGAGGTTCTGCAGAGCGATGAAATCCGCACATATATTGAGAACACCTATGACGGCGCCGTTGTTCCGATTAAGTAAGGCAGTATTAATAATATAAATTATATATAAGGAGATTAAAATCATGGCAAGAGTAAAATTTATTACAGAAAACGAAGCACAGGGCAAAGCAAAAGGGGCATACATAGATCTGGAAAGCCGCGGCAAGCTGACAAATATGAAGAAAGCCCTCCTTCAGGACTATTCCACCTATGATGCTTTTATGGGCTGGTACACCTCATGGGACAGATTGGTTGAAGTCGTCGGCATCAGAGCTGCTACCATCTATGCACATTCCGTTTCCACAACGAATAGCTGCCAGCTTTGCTCCCTGTTTTTTATCAGCGATTTGAAAGCACTAGGAATCGAGCCGGCTGATTTTGCAGCGGACGAAAAGGAGCAGGATCTCATTGAGCTTGGCAGGCAAATTGTTAAGGACCCGACAAACGTATCGGACGAGCTGTTTGCCCGTCTGAAAAAAACATATACCGATGCGGAGATCGTGGTAATTGTCGGTTTCGGCGCTCAGATGATCGCAACAAACAACTTCAATTCCGTTTTGAAGATCGACGTGGATGAAAGGCTGCTGCCAATCAAGGACGAGTTTAAGCCTGCGACATGGAGAGAAAATATTAAGTAGGGAGGTAACGGCGCAATGGTAAATTTTCAATATTATAATCCGGCAAAAATCGTGTTCGGGCAAGGTGCGGAAAAAGAATTGTCCCGTCTGCTGAGTGAAGAAAAAGCCACTTCGCTCCTTATGGTATACAGCGGTGAGTTTATAAAGGAACTTGGAATTTACGACACCGTCCGGAATGTCTGCCGCGAGCTTGGTATTGAGTTTTACGAAAACGGAAATGTTGTGCCAAACCCATCCATTGACCTTGTGCGCGAGCTGTCGTCGCTTGGCAAAAAAGAAAACATTGATTTTGTTCTTGCTGTCGGAGGCGGCAGCTCTATCGACACGGCAAAGGCCGCAGCGCTCGGGATTCCGTATGACGGAGACGCGTGGGACTTCTTCGGGAGAGGAGCGGTGCCGTCAAAGGTACTGCCCGTCGGAGTTATATCCACGCTTCCCGCAAGCGGCTCGGAAACATCAAACTGCGCAATACTTTCCAATGGCGAGTGGAAGCTTGGATATGAGGATGACCGCATTATCCCAAGATTCGCCATTATGAATCCGGAGTACACCTTAAAGCTTCCTGCATATCAGACAGCCTGCGGTGTCGCGGATATCTTATCTCATCTGCTGGAACGGTATTTTTCCGATGTGGATCACACTGACGTTACCGACTATCTGATTGAAGGCGCAGTT
>CANQSE010000057.1 GCA_947626405.1 uncultured Acetatifactor sp.
AATAAAGTTTGCCCGCTGGGCATTTGAAAAGTTTAAGGGCGTGGAGGACAAGCTCGGGACTCAGATGAGAGCCGTGTGCGAGGTTATGAGCATCGGCAAGACTTATAAGGAAGCTTTCCAGAAGGCTATCCGCTCACTTGAGACCGGACGTTACGGCTTAGGTCACGCCAAAAATTTTGATTCGCTGACAAAGGAAAATCTGCTTCAAATGCTGCTGACCCCTTCCAGCGAGAGACATTTCATAATGTACGAGGCCCTGCGCAAGGGAGCTACGGTTGAGGAAATCAATGAAATCACACATGTAAAACCCTGGTTTATCAGTCAGATGAAGGAGCTTGTGGAAGACGAGGAGCAGCTTTTAAAGTGCAGGGGTGCGCTTCCCTCCGACGAGGCGCTGACAAATGCCAAGAAAAACGGCTTCTCAGACAAATATCTCAGCAAGCTTTTGGAAATACCCGAGGCAGATATCCGCGCAAAACGGATAAGCCTGGGCGTAGAGGAGGCCTGGGAGGGCGTTCATGTCAGCGGGACAAAAGACAGCGCATATTACTTCTCAACCTATAACGCTCCGGACAAAAATCCGGTAAACAACGACAGGCCAAAGATTATGATCCTTGGCGGCGGTCCCAATAGAATCGGCCAGGGCATTGAATTTGACTACTGCTGCGTACACGCTTCCATGGCTCTTAAAAAGCTGGGCTTTGAAACCATTATTGTAAACTGCAATCCGGAGACTGTTTCTACCGATTATGACACGTCGGACAAGCTGTATTTTGAGCCCCTTACACTTGAGGATGTGCTTAGCATTTACCGAAAGGAAAAACCTCTTGGCGTGATTGCGCAGTTCGGCGGTCAGACACCTCTGAATCTGGCATCGGATCTGGAGAAAAACGGTGTGCGGATCCTCGGTACTTCGCCTTCCGTGATCGATCTGGCGGAAGATCGGGATCAGTTCCGCGCCATGATGGAAAAGCTTAATATTCCAATGCCTGAATCCGGCATGGCGGCCACGGTGGATGAAGCGCTGAAAATTGCGGCGCGTATAGGCTATCCTGTGATGGTACGCCCTTCCTATGTTCTGGGAGGACGCGGAATGGAGGTAGTATACGACGACGAGAGCATGACTGAATACATGAATATGGCTGTCGGAGTGACGCCTGACAGACCCATACTGATCGACCGTTTCCTTAACCATGCGCTTGAATGTGAAGCGGATGCCATAAGCGACGGGACACACGCCTTTGTTCCGGCGGTAATGGAACATATCGAGCTGGCCGGGATCCACTCAGGCGATTCCGCCTGCATTATTCCTTCTGTCCACATCTCAGATGAAAATGTGGAGATTATCAAGGAATACACCCGTAAAATCGCGGAGGAGATGCACGTAAAGGGTCTGATGAACATGCAGTACGCAATTGAAAACGGCATCGTGTACGTGCTTGAAGCAAATCCCAGGGCGTCGAGAACCGTTCCGCTTGTGTCAAAGGTATGCAACATAAGGATGGTTCCACTTGCAACGGAAATAATCACATCCGAAATTACCGGAAAGCCTTCTCCCGTTCCGGGCTTAAAAGAACAGGAAATTCCGAATTACGGAGTCAAGGAGGCGGTATTCCCCTTCAACATGTTCCAGGAGGTGGATCCGATTCTGGGGCCTGAGATGCGTTCCACAGGCGAAGTGCTTGGACTCTCACGCTCCTACGGCGAGGCTTTTTACAAGGCTCAGGAGGCTGCCCAGTCGAAGCTTCCCCTTGAGGGAACGGTTTTGATCTCCGTAAACCGCAAGGACAGGGAAGAAGTTGTGGAGGTTGCAAAGCAGTTTGCGGACTGCGGTTTCCATATCGTCGCCACTGGAAATACCTTTGAGCGCATTACAGCCGCAGGTATTCCCGCTGAAAAGGTAAACAAGCTTTACGAGGGCAGACCAAACATTCTTGATCTGATAACAAACGGCAAGATAGATCTTATCGTAAATTCTCCTATAGGAAAGGACAGCGTGCACGACGACAGTTACCTAAGAAAGGCTGCCATCAAGGCAAAAATTCCTTACATGACCACAGTCGCCGCCGCCAGAGCGAGCGCCAGCGGCATACGTTATATAAAGGAACACGGCTGCAGCAGGGTGAGATCCCTTCAGGAGCTTCACAGCGAGATCCACGACAAGCAGTAAAACCTCGCGGAGGGGTTCGCACCTTCACGATAAAAACAGTAAAACAAAAGCCCCGCGGAAACGCTCATATAAAAAGCGTTCCTGCGGGGCCGTTTTATGCTGTTTTATGCCCTTTACTGCCCTTTACTGCTTTCCTGATATTGTTATCCCCGATACGGCCATATAAGGCAGCACACGGGCTCCATCCTCAACGGTTTCCTTTGATAAGGCCGTTATGTTCATAAGGAGATCCTCAAGGTTTCCGTTAATCATTGTCTCGCTGACCGCGCCCTTTATCTGGCCGTTCTCCACGAGAAAACTGTTTTTTGCGACTCCCGAGAAATCTCCGTTTGACGCCGGCATTCCTCCGGAAAACCTTCCCACGATAATGCCCTTTTCGATTCCTTTTATAATATCCTCATAAGGAGTATCTCCGCCCTCGATTATCATGGAACCGGACAGATTTTTTGCGGGCTCAAAGCCTGACTTTCCTGCAACATACAGGCTGAGCATATAGGAACGGAGCACACCGTTTTCAATCAGCTTATAATTCTGCGCCTTAAAACCGTCGGAGGTATAACGCTGTCCGCAGCAGATTCTGTCGTCGAGCGGAGCCATTGAAAGCGTCAAACCTTCCGAAGCCACCTTTTTACCCAGCTTGTTCATCCATACACTGGTCTTGTTCAAAACAGCGATATCTGATACAAAGTTTGATAACGCGCTGTAAAGGAGCGATGCAAGGCTGCTCGGAGTAAACACCGCCACGCCATCAAATTTACCGTCAATCTCAACCAGATTAAGCTGCGCCTCCACATCCGACAGATCCTTATCCACCGAGCTTAATTCAATAAACGGCCTGTCCAGGCTGTCCGTCTGAAAGTCACATCCGAAAAAGGATGTCGATTTATCTTTGTCATGCCCGCTGAACATGAGGCTTACGCTGTAAAGGCCAGCAAAGGTTTCATATTCCGTGCCGTTCGTATTCCGATAAAGCTCATGCTGTTTTATATGTGATACGATCATCTGCTCCATCAGAATTTTAGGATGGCGCTCCTTCACATTTTCCAAAAGCTCCCTGGTACGGAAAAACAGCTTATCCACATCAGGCTCATAAATGCCCTCGTTAAATACCTCGTTGTCCTGCTTTGGAGCTATGTCATAGGCCGGATCCTCTATACCCGCTTCCGCAGACAAAATACAGTCAGCCACCGCCGCAGATACGGATTCCTCGTCAAAGCGATTGATCTCAATGCTCCCCTTTCGATTGTCCTTGTATGCTGTGATGCTGAGAGAATTGTCAAAAAGCGTCCTGAACAGCGAAAATTCTCCCCCGTCCACGTTAAATTCACGGGTTTCCGTTGAAGACACCGTATAATGCGCCTTCTGTGCGCCTCTCCCGGAAAGTTCCCTGCCAACAAGCTGAGCAATATCCTTTAATTCCTCCATATCAGCGTCCTCCTATCATCATCTTGCAGCGAAGCGCCGGACCGCCCATGCCAACCGGCATCGGCTGTTTTTTACCGCACATGCCGGCGCTGGTCCAGACCACCTTATCGGAAACCATATCCACCGTCTTGAGCATATCGAAAGCCACTCCGGTTATGGTAGTGTCAAGGATAGCTCTCCCAAGCTTTCCTTTCCTGATCTCATAACCCATACACACACCGAACATAAACTCGCCTGTGGTATCAGCCTGCCCGTTGTTTGTCTTGACAAGATAATATCCGTCGTCTACGGAAGCAATGATATCTTCCAGCTTGTCTTTGCCGGGAAGCACTGCCGTGTTGCGCATGCGTATCAGGGGCTCGTCGGAAAAGCTGTAGGCGCGGGCGTTGCCAAGAGGCTTCATGCCGAAATGCTCGGCACTCTCCCTGCTGTTCATATACCCGGTGAGGATGCCGTTTTTGATAAGCTCTACATCCTCTGCGGGCGTTCCCTCATCGTCAAGGTAAATCGGCAGAGGCGCTTCCTCTCCTAACGCCGTATGTGCAAAATCCACAAGATTCACCAGGTCGGAGCCCACCCTCTTATTCAGGGCAGGACCCGCCACGGAACCTCCCAGTACAAGATCCGCTTCCACGGTATGTCCAACAGCTTCATGCGCCAGCATACCGGAGAGGAAACCGCCAAGCACGACGGTCTTATATCCCGCCTGTGCATGGACGCCCTCCCTCTTTTCCATTAGCTGTCTGTAGAGCTCGTCAATCCGGGGATAAAGCTGAGCGGGATCGGTGAAATTCGTTTCAAAACCGCCTTTTCCTCCAATGGCGTCAAACAGATCAACGGGGGCGCCATCAGGCGTCTCGGCGTTCAAGAGCACTTTCACATAGCTCCTTGGCGTGAGTATATGCCCGCTGCACCCGTCCGACGTATATATCAGCTTCTCCATTGAATCGACATCAACCATTACACGCCTGCTCGACAGCTTGGGATATGTCTTTACAATGTAAGAATCCACCTCTCTTGCAAATTCAATATATTTCTTCTGCTCGGTGTCGGCAAGCGTTTGAGCCGTCGGGATAAACCTGCTCGGGATAGAAGGAAACATCCCCTTTCCCTTCCGGACATGTTTGTCCATAAACAGGGCGTTTTCCGTTGCGGCCTTCAGCACAGCCTCCGCCGCGCTCCCTGAATTTTCGGCCATGGATGAAAAGCCGTACACTCCGTTTCGGTAAACCCTTGCATTTACCCCTCCGGTTTCTTCCCTGCCGTTAGAAGCAAGGTTTCCCTGCACCAGCGTAACCCACCGGCTCCGGTTTTCCTGAGCGCGAAGCTCGGTGTGCACGCCGTCGGCAAACAACGACGTCTTGCCTTCCAAATAATTATCCAGCATATTCTTCTCCTTTCACACTGCCAGCGCAGAAAAGGAAGCGCCGCGCAGGCAGAATCATTATCACGCATGCGGTATATTTGTGTGCTCCGAAATTTCTCTGTCAATAGTGCACAAATCCTCCACGCTCATGTCGTGCAGGCGACTATGACCCGTGATCCTTGCAAAGGTCTTTAACTCCTCCAGGCTTACATTCAGGAAGTTAGCAACCCTCTTTGCGGCTGCGTCCTCATTCAGACGGCTGCGCAGCTCGGGAGACTGAGTCGCGACTCCCACGGGACACATCCCGCTTCCGCAGATTCTGTACTGCTGACATGCCGCCGCGATCAGTGCGGCGGATGCAATCGCCACCGCGTCCGCACCCATTGCGATTGCCTTGGCAAAATCAGATGATACCCGCAGACCGCCGGTAATCACAAGCTGAATGTCCGAGTCCGCCTGATCCAGATATTTCCTTGCCCTGTAAAGAGCATAGACGGTGGGTACGCTTGTGGAGTCGCGCACCAGTCTGGGGCTTGCTCCCGTAGCGCCTCCCCTTCCGTCGATGGTTACGAAATCCGGACGGGCAAATACGCAGTATTCCAGATCCTTCTCGATCCTTCCAGCTGCGATTTTTATGCCGATGGGACGGCCGTCGGACGCGGCCCTGAGCCATTCCACCATATCTCTCAGGTCTTCCTTGCTGTTTATATCCTCAAATCTGGACGGGCTTATCACATCCTGTCCCATCGGTTTGTTGCGGATCCGGCTTATTTCCTGAGTCACCTTTTCACCGGGCAGATGACCTCCCATGCCCGGCTTGGTGCCCTGACCGATCTTAATTTCAATGGCATCCGCGTTTTTCAGATTTTCCGGAGTCACACTGTACTTGTTGGGGACATACTCAAAAATGTACTTATCCGCAGCGGCCATCTCCTCCGGCAGAATCCCGCCTTCTCCGCTGCACATGGCGGAACCTGCCATAGCGCTTCCTCTTGCAAGCGCTACCTTTATCTCCTTTGAAAGTGCGCCGAAGGACATATGGGAAATATACACCGGATTCTTCAAAACCATAGGCTTTTTCGCGTTTTTGCCGATCACGGTCAGCGTGTCAACCTCATCGTGCTCCATAAGCGGTAAAGGATTGAGCTGCGCACCCAGGATAAGAATGTCATCCCATGAAGGCATCCTCATCTTTGTTCCCATGGCCTCTATAACGGTTTTGCCGCTTACAGCCATCTGGTGGATTTCCTTCATGTAACGGCAGGAATCATCCCTGCGCACATATTCAGCCGGATAATCAAGGGGATTTGCGGAACCGTTTTCCTGTTCCTTTTTTTCCTTTGCATCCGCCTGCAGAACCGTCTCAACACGCTCAAATGCAGATGAAGGCTGCCTGCATACAGGACATTCCTTAATCTGTGAAAAAGGAGTCCCCTCCTTTTCCTCATCATACACATATCCGCACACACTGCACTTATAAACTGCCATATTCTTCTCCTTTTTTGTCTTAAACCCTGTAAAACCTTGATGTTTCCTGACTTTATAAGTATAACATTTTCAATATCTCATGGCAACGCATTTTTCCATCGCTCAAGAATGACGTATTAAAAATGTTATACAATCCCTACTGCCTTGAACGCCTTCAAAACAAGTTATATACCCTGTTATTTTAGAATAAATCGCTGTGCGTTCCTGTTCTGGTGAGATAAAGAATGAGTTCATTATTCGCTATTTCATAAATCAAAAGCCAGTCAGGTGTGATATGACATTCCCGGCAGCCTTTATAGTTTCCAAGCAAGTCATGATCTTTGTGCTTTTCAGCTAGTGGCTGCCCCATTGCAAGCGTATCAACGACGTTACTTAACAAGGATAAATCGTACCCTCTCCTTTTAGCTAATTTCAAGTCCTTTTTGAACATTGAAGTAAGAACGATACCGTACTTTGATTTATTATTCATCGTCTGTTAAATCCTCCAACACCTCACTGAAAGAACCGTAAACCTTCTTGTTCGGGTCTTTTTTTAAGGCTTCTACTTCCTGAATAGCTAAAATAGTGTCAGCGTTGGGATTGTCATATTGGATAACACTTTGCATATACTTCACGATATTCCCTTTTACGTTCTGTCCCTGTTTACTGACAATGCTTTTAAATGCGTTGTAAACGTTTCTGTCCATAACAAACGAGCAGGTGATTAAATCAGATTTCATAAAATCGATCCTTTCTTGACTGTCTTTACTACTTAGCAAACTAAGTTTACTTACTAAGTAAATTATAGCTTATAAAAAAAACGTTGTCAAGCAAAAGAATTTTTATTAGTCGGATCATTAAATGCTAAGTCACCCGATTTTTTCCGAGGCGGCTCCGCATTTTTCACGTAAATGTACCGGCGTACAGGGGGTAAAACGAAAATTTACCGGCAAATTCAAACCCCAGCGCTGCCAGAAATGCCGGCGCACATAGAAACAGAATCCCGAAAAATACCGTCTGCACATAGCTTTTGCGCCACCGCGACAGCCCGGTGACGATAAGGGCAAGAATCAGTCCCACCACAGTCTGCACAAACGCTTTCATGCAGACGAGCGCGGCAACCGGCACAAACGACGGCACCCCTTCGTATAGCGGTATACTTTGCGCCGGAAAGAAAATCCCGTGCAGCGGAAACACCCGCGCAACGCTTATGCACCGGAAAACAAACGGCATCACCGAAAATACCGCGGCGCCAAGACAGCATACGGCTGTTTTTGCTGCCGTCACTCCGCGCCCGCCTCTGGCTGTCGCGCACAGTAACGGCCACGCTCCGCTCTGATATTCAACGGAAAACACATGGCTGAAAACAAGGACGATTCCCATAGTCATAAATATGAAATCAATGAGCCCGCTGTCGCCTTGCACCCCGAACAGATAAAGATATCCCGTATCGTAAATGAATTTTCCTCCTCTTAGGCTTATCTGCTCAAACTGCCGCTCCACTCTTTGAAATTCCCTGTAAAATGCCGTTACCTCGTACCACTTCCTTTTCATTTCATCCCCTGTGCGATCGTCTATTTCGCCGGAGGCAGTCATCCTGTCAATGTTTTCTATCTCCTCAAACGCTTCCCTGTATCTTGATGATTCCGACATGATAAGCGCTGTCTTTTCCACAGTCAGATCCCCTTCAAGATTAAGCATGATATTCCGGTAATATTGCTCCTGAGCCGTCAGAGCAAAGTCGCGGCGAAAAATGTTGTGCGAAATCAGACAGCAGAACACAAACAAAATTATCAGCCCGTGATTTGCGATCAGCAGCTTGTACCCCTCGTGCTTAAACAGCGAAACGTGAGGGCGAAAGGGAAATATAACCGGCCGCGCAGCACGCTTTAAACTCATCCTCTCCCCTTTTACAAACGAAAAAAAGCCCGTCACTACACCCGTTAAAATCACAAAGCCCACAACAATCATTGAAAGCCACAGCCGCGATACAGGATGTCCCCACATGTCAAGATTCAGGTATGTGCCGTACAAAGTTTCCGTGCGCAGAACCCCGAAAAGATTTCCGTACTTTAATGCGCTTGCCTTTGAAGCCGCCGGAACAAAACGATAGAGCGCCCAGCTTACGCTCCACAGGATCATACCGCAAAAGTAAGGCAGAACCGCATTTTCAGAAAGAATACAAAACGCAGTAAGCAGCGCACCCGCGGCAAATAACGCCAGAGCCTTCGTAATAACGGACAGGACAATAAAACCAAGTATACTGACAGGAAGGCTGCTCTCCATGTAAGGGGCAAGCGACTGGATCCTTGCGCTCATATCACACCACCCGGCTGTGAAACCAAAATACAGAATATTTGAAACATACAGGAGAGCTGTCGAAACGAGGCAATGAATGAAAAGCGCGGACAGCCTGGAAACGATGTCCGGCCCCATTCCGTATTTTGTGCTTCTTGTAACGTAAAATAGTCCTTTTTGTTTTTCCTCCGTGATCAGCACGCCTGTAAACAAAAATGAAAGCAGTATAAGGAGAATGTCCGTCCACACGCTTTCCATCGCCGAAGCCACGCTTTTCGACGGCTCCCACCTTATTCCCGACGAAGACAGCTCTTTAAAATCGTCCGCGCTTTTCTGAATGTTTTTATATGCAAAGCCGTCGGCATTTTGAGAAGCAAAGACAGATATTCCGTTCAGGTAATCCTTTCTTTCCCTGATTGAAGCAAGGTAGGCGCCGTAGTCCGCGACCTTCCTCTCCTCGCTGTAAAGCTCGTTGATAAAGACGCTCTCAAGCTCGAGAGAATCCGTATAACGCAGATAATCCCCTGACAAAAAGAGCTCCAGATAGGTTTCATACACTCCGGGGTTTTCCTCCATTTCCTGCCTGGCAAAATTCGCGCCGATTTCGCTGTTTTGCATGGTCAGGATCCGGCCGACGAAGGACACTCCGTCGATTGTCTGCTTAAGGTCCTCCAAAAAGGCCCCTTTCCCGGCTTCAGTCATTCCCGAAATATCAGCGGAGAATAATTTGTAGGCGGAAAGCTCCGGATTTTTATTATTTCCTGTGTTTACGTACCACAGAAAAAAGAGGTTTGAAATAAACAGGGCGCAGACGCAAATCAAAAAGCTTCGTTTAAACCATACCTTCCGCAGTTCAAAGAACGTCAGACGTCCCATCTTTTTCCTCCTCCCCGAAAAGCTGCATATAAACATCCTCAAGTCCCGACGCACTGTATTTGGCACAGAGCTCTCCCACTGAACCATGGTCCAGGATCCTGCCTGATTTTATAAGGATAATTTCTTTTGCCGTCGCTTCGACATCGGAGACAACATGAGTGGAGACAAGGATGATTTTGTCTCCGGACAGGGCACGAATCCGCTCGCGGATCCTCACCCTTTCCCTGGGGTCAAGTCCGGCCGTGGGCTCG
>CANQSE010000058.1 GCA_947626405.1 uncultured Acetatifactor sp.
CTTATCTCCCTCCATCCCGTCAACGGTTTTAAAGAGCTGTACAAGACAGTCCGCCATAACGGTGTGCCCAAGGTTTGAGGGATGGAATATATCATAGAAAAACTGCGCCTTGCTGAAAACTCTGCCCTGTCCGGGCTTTTTATAAAACTGCTCCACTACGCAGTCCTTTACGCTTACCATGGGAAGGCTGTACGCTTCGCCCACTCTGCCGAGCCGCTCCTGAAGGTTCCAGTCGTCCGTGAACACGGAGAAAAGAAGCACCACCGCCGGCTTTTCGGGGGACTCCCATATGGTGTTCACAAGGCTGTCATAGCACTCTCCCTTTGTCTCGTCGCCCTCGTCGTTTACAGCGAACTCAACCACCACCAGATCAGGCTTCACCGCTCCGTCGTAGCAGACATCGCGCTGATAGCGCACTACTCCGAGCTCAGAGGATGTGCCTCCCACTCCGGCCTTTATATAATGTATGTTTTCATCCGTTCCCCTGCCTGCCAGTGCACAGAAGCCCTGAAACGCCTTGTAGGCATAGCACTGAGTGTTGATCGGGATTGCTCCGGCGCCCTGAGTGATGGAACCGCCGATAAATGCCACGGTCACGTCTTCTCCGGCCTTAGCCTTTTCTATAACCCTCTTAAGGCGCAGGGTATTTCCCGTCTGCATAACTGATTTTTTAAGCATGTCCCTGTATTCCTGACAATCCAGGTCAACAGCGTCGTTTTCCTCCGGATCCGGCACGTCAAACCCGTCCTGCAGGTTAAAGCGCACCGTTACCTTAGCAAGCGTTTCGGCCTTGTCAAATAAGAAGCGTATCTGCCCGGGGACATTGTCGTCGTCCGACCATTCAATATCGGACAGCCTGATAACATTCTCCATGCCGTCAGCCCTCACGGGAAGTTCAAATATCGTACCGGATCTGTAGGGATCTCTCTTTCCGTACATCTGCATCACAAACTTTACCGTCTCATTAGGATCGTCCGTCTCCACAGCCACGCCGATGGAATATACCAGCTTCCGAAAGCCCTCCGCAGTGGTGAGCAGATCCAGGATCTCCTTGTCTTCGATCCCGCCGGTAATCTTTGCAAAACTCACCATACGATAGTTGTCCAGATAGATCATCTGGGCCCCTCCGCCATCAGGCATCGGCGAGCCTGCCACGTCCTTGTTGCGCATGATAAAAAAACTTTTCCGCTTTTTCTCCGGATCCTTCGGAGCCATAGGTCCTGCCATATTTCCCTCCATTTCCGCCGTTAAAAGGCAAAAAAACTCCATTTTTTCCAGTATAGTATATTTTGGAAAGCATGACTGCTTAATCCTTGTGGTATAATATGCAAAAATTGCTATTTACCCAATGCGCTCACTGATTCTGCGTTTCATACATCGCGAACTGGTCTGGTAAAAAAGTTTTATTCTGGCACTTTTAATCATTCCACGCCTACTGTATACTGTCTCACATGAAAGGCCCGCACAGACGGGCGGAGAGGAGTATTTTTATGGAAAAGAAAAAAAGCTACGGCCTGCTTGTTGTCGGAGCGATACTGTTGATCGCCGGTATAATCCTGTCGGTGGCAGCATACCACACAAGCTATCAGAAATCTCTTGACACAAAGGAAAAAATTGCCGAGATCGACGAGACGATAAAAGCTGTGGAGGATGGAACGGCTCAGGGGGATTTGGACGCTCTGGGCGCAGAGAAGGACACACTGTCCGGACAAAAGCTCAGTCAGGAGCGCCCCTACTCATACAGCCTGACTCTTGTGTTCTTTGCGCTTCTTCTCACCGGAAAGGGAATATGCAACGCGATATGGGGCGCACGCAAGGCGACACGCAGAGAGAATATACACCGGCTTGCCATGGCGGGACTGCTGGCCGCGCTGTGCTACATAGGCTTCGCCTTCTTTAAAATCGATATTCCCGTAGGACCCGAGAAAACTTCCTTTCACTTTGGAAACGTCTTCTGCGTCCTGGCTGCGCTTCTGCTTGGCGGATACTGGGGCGGACTGGCGGGAGCAATCGGAATGACCATAGGCGATATGACTACCGCCTACGTGACAAGCGCGCCAAAGACATTCCTTCTCAAGCTCTGCATCGGTCTGATCGTAGGCCTGGTGGCACACAAAATATTCAAGCTGAGCCGCAGTCATTCACCAAAATATATCACCGGCGTTACCGTTGCCGCAAGCGTCTGCGGTATGGCCTTTAATATAGTGGCTGACCCTCTGGTTGGGTATTTCTATAAGACCTATCTTTTGGGAGTGCCACAGGATATCGCCAAAACCCTGCGCAATATTGCGTTTTTAACTACCAGCGTAAACGCCGTGATTGCCGTGGCTGCCGCCGTGATCTTCTATATTGCGCTGCGGCCGGCCCTTCAAAAGGCGGGGCTTTTCCCCTCGGACATATGACATGGCGCATCGCTTGGGATGCGGTGGCAACAATTACAGGCCGCGCTCCGCTTAAGAATGGTCCCTCACTTCCGGGAAACAGTGGCAACAATTACGGGCCGCGCTCCGCTTAAGAATGGTCCCTCACTTCCGGGAAACAGTGGCAACAATTACGGGCCGCGCTCCGCTTGCTATGCGCGGCGGTAACTACAAAACCTCCCGGGCTTCACAGGAAGCCGGGAGGTTTTTATAATTATCTTATACTTATTTGTAAGTGTTTGTAAGTATGTCAAATCGTGAACTTCCTCACGTTGCCGTCAAGCATTTCGCTGATCTCTCCCAATTTGTCCACCGACTTGTCACATTCGTTCACAATCTCGCTCAACTGCTGCATTGTCGCTGACGTCTCCTGAGTGGATGCCGCGTTCTCCTGAGAAATCGCCGCAAGGCTCTCAACATTGCCATATACGATATCCTTCGAGTTATTGATATTCTGTATCTCGTCGGCAATACCGTCCACAGCGCCCGTCACATTCTGAATTTCCTCATTAAGCCGTCCAAACACTTCCCTTGTCTGATTCAGCTTATCATACTGGCTCTGCATCTCATCCATAACGCTGTTCATCGCTTCCACGCTGTTATTGGACTTGTCAATAAGCTGACGGACAATATCCTCAATCTGCTCTGCCGACTGCCTTGACTGCTCGGCAAGCTTACGCACTTCATCAGCCACAACCGCAAAGCCTTTTCCCTGCTCTCCGGCCCGCGCCGCCTCGATTGAAGCGTTCAGGGACAGGAGGTTGGTCTGTCCGGCGATATCAGATATAAGCGCCACGGCGTTGCGGATCTCCATGGCAGACTGATTGGTCTGATTTGTCTGCTCCTGCACGACCCCGATTGAAGCCCTTGTGCTGGTGCTGATGGTCACAAGCTCCTCAAGGGTCCTGCTCACCTCAAGGTTGGACGCTTCCATCTCTCCCGCGCTCTGCTTCAGGGAGGCGACATTCTGCGACGCTTTGTCAACCGCGATTCCCATCTCGTTCATCTGACCCGCCACCTCCTGGGTCTCGTTGGCCTGGTTTGTGGCTCCGGTTGCAATCTCCTCAACCGCGGTATTAATATTTGTAATGGACTCGTTGATGGACTCAAAGTTCTTCTTGATGCTATCCTTAAACACCGTCAGGGTGTCGGAAGAACCGTGCAGCTCGTTAACGATATCCGCAAAGCTTTTCATAAGGGTATCGATGGATCTTGCGATAACACCCACCTCGTCCCCGCGTGATTTGATTTTTTCATCCACCTCAAAATTGAGCTTGCCCTGCGCAACCTCGTTCAGATCCCGCACGGAAACCTGTATGTTCTTTGCGATTCCATTAACAAGAAACGCCGTAAGAACCAGGCACGCTGCCGCAATGGCAATCATGAAGATCGCGTTGCTTCTCATCCTTCCTGCATATATCGCATGGGTATCCTTCACCGAAATTCCCGTAAAGAGAATGACCTCACTGCCGTTTCCGTTGTCAGCGATCACCCTGTATTCTCCGTAATAGGGTTCTCCCTCCACGTCAACGTTCTCCGAGAAATAGCTTCCGTCCGACTTGACCGCCTTATACGCCGCATCCGACATCTGCGTCCCAAGTATCCTTTTCCCGTTTGATCCCTTAATGGTGGTGACTCTCCGCGTATTTCCGTAAAAAATGGTGACTTCCACGCCGGACTCTTTCTGGAAATTGTCAATCAGCGAAGGATCCGCCGTCAGGTTCACATCGCCGCGGTACAGCTCGTCTCCCTGCAGATTGAAAGCCTCCGCGTTCACCTGGTCGAGTATCTCCTCCATGGCGTAATTGGATGTCGAGAGATGATCCTCCTGCAGCCTGCTGGCCATCAGCCTGCCCACCGAATTGATAGACAGAACCGCAAAAATCACCAGCAGCAGAATCGGCAGAATAAAACATGCCAGAATCTTTGTTATCAGATTCATTTTTACCTTTTTCATTGGTCTTTTACCTCCGCTTCCCTCATATTTTTATTTATGTTTCCATATTGTTTTTATACCTTCTATTTTACCTTATTTGTAGCGCATGTCAATACGTCAATGCACTTGAGTTTCCGCACTCTTATTTACAAAGGCAAAAACCATGACACCTATCTGTCCCATGTAAAAGTACAGGTCAATGCTCCATCTTCCAGAAGAAAGCGCTGTATGCAGGCAGCAGTGAGCCTCCCCCGAAGTCATGCTTTTCGCCCGTGAGCAGATCCACGGCCGTCCCGCACCCTGCGTCAAAATGGGCCGTAAAGTCCTCCCCGTCGGCATTTACTGCGACCAGGATGCGCTCCCCGTCGGTTTTTCTCTCAAAAATACACTGCCTGTTTGTCAGAAGAATCGAGCGGAAATCCCCGTAGTTCAAAGCTGCGGACTGTTTTTTTGCTTTTGCAAGGCGGCTTATCCATTCGCACAGATCGTTCCACTCCGGCTTTTCAAAGCATGGGCGAAGCGCGGGATCACCCTGGCTTTTCTCGGCCCTTTCGCCCCACTCGCTTCCGTAATAGACGCACGGGATTCCCGGCATCCCGAAGGCGACGGCGTAGATAAGCGGAAGGTGCCCTGGATTATTGAGTATACTTGCCACCCTGGTCACATCATGGTTATCGACAAAGGACAGCAGGTGCTTTCCCTTATATAATGTCCAGTTCTCCGGTCCGAACTGACGTAAGAGCGAGTGGATGATCTCAAACATGTTCATGCTGTTAAAGCTGCTGTAGAGCCCCTTATAACATTCATAGTTTGTGACTGAGTGGAGCATGTCGTCGTTCATAAGCCTGTTGTAATCCCCGTGAAGCATTTCCCCAACCAGGAAGAAATCCTCCTTAAGGCTTCGCGTAAAGCCCCGCAGCCTGCGGATAAAGCCTTCGTCAAGGCAGTACGCCACGTCCAGCCGCAGCCCGTCGATGTCAAACTCCTCAATCCATCCCCTTACGCTCTCGAGAAGATAATTCACTACGTCCTCGTTACGCAGGTTAAGCTTCACAAGATCGTAATTTCCTTCCCAGCCCTCGTACCACAATCCGTCGTTGTAAGGCGAGTTCCCGCCGAAGTCTATTCTGCCAAACCAGCTTACATACGGCGAAGCCTCTCTGTTTCTCAGCACATCCATAAAGGGTCCGAACCCCCTGCCGACGTGGTTGAAAACACCGTCAAGCACCACCCTGATTCCGTTTTCATGGAGCATACGGCAAATCTCCTTAAAGTCCCCGTTGTCTCCCAGCCTGACATCCAGCTTCCTGAAATCCCTGGTGTTATAGCCATGGGTATCTGACTCAAAAAGCGGAGAGAAATAGACCGCGTCCACCCCCAGCTTTAACATATGCGGGATCCAGTCGGCGACCTTAAGTATACGATGTTCTTTACGTCCGTCGTTCTCAAAGGGCGCACCGCAGAATCCAAGCGGATAAATCTGATAAAAAACACTTTCATAAGCCCACATTCTTTTCATCCCCTCCTTATATCATATTCTTATATTCCTTATATTGACCAAGCCGGTACTACCCTGCCCGATTACATGACAGCAGATCCGAATTATATAAGATACCCCTGTCGTTTTCCTTGCCGTTTTGCCCAAAAATCCACCTAATCCACAAAGTTATCCACATATACACACCTGTCATTTTACCATTTCTCTTATGTCATTTCCACCATTTCTTTATTTTTTACAACCAGGAATCCCAAAATTTTTCCACGCGTTTAGCCACCGTTTCCACCTTTACAGTTTCAAAAAACTCCCATTCCCTCGGAAAAAGCCTGCTGTAAGCCCCCTGAAGGAAGCGTTCGTCCAGAAGCGCTATGATTCCTACGTCTTCAGCCGTTCTGATAACACGTCCCGCCGCCTGCAGTATTTTATTCATGCCCGGGTAACGGTAGGCGTAGTCAAATCCGTCCTCCCCCTCCTGTTCAAAATACCGCCTGAGAAGCTCTCGCTCATAGCATACCTGGGGAAGTCCGGTGCCAACTATGACGGCTCCAATCAGGCTGTCATTCTTCAGGTCTATTCCCTCTCCAAACGAGCCTCCAAGCACGCAGAAGCCTATCAGGATCCTGTCCTCCTGAATTTCCGGTCCGCCTGATCCTGATTCCGGACCCGGGCCAGCGCGGAACATGGCAAGAAACTCCTCCCTGTCAGCTTCGCTCATGGACTCGTTCTGCATGATGCATTCCCTGCCCTCCCCTCCGTAACGGCTCACATATTTAGAGTAAACGCTTCTGAGAAACGAGTACGAGGGGCAGAAAACCATATAGTTTCCGTGTCGGTTCTTTACTATCTCCTCGATATATTCTGCAATTTTTTCGTATTCCTCCTCTGAGCGCCTTGTGTATTTGCTTGTCACGTCACCTGCGATAAAAAGCGCCCTTTTCTCAGGGTTAAACACGGAGCGGGCATAAACCTCATAATCCCCGCTGTCTCCGCCAAGAAGCTTTTTGTAATACTGTATAGGCAGCAGAGTGGCCGAAAAAAGAATTGCGCTTCGCCCCTTTGCCATACACCTTTTAAGATTTTCAGCGGGATTCACGCAGAAAAGCTTTAACAAAAAACCGCCGTCATCCTGCATCTGAGTATATTTTACATAGCTTTCGTCCACAAGCTCATAAATCTCCAGAAAATGGCTTACTTCAAAAAAGAAGTCGAGAAGCGTTTCCCTGAGCGGAAGCTTTTCCTCCTCCTGGACGGAGAGATAATCGTCCATGGCGGAGTGAAGCCGCAGCAGCTTCTGTACAAACGCATCGATCTCCTGTACCGTACATGCCGTTTCACACTCCCTTTTCAGCGCCAGCATCTCCCTGTTGCACTGCTCGAGATGGTAAATCAGCTTTTCGCCGTACCCCTGTCTCACAAGCATGCTTTTCCCTCTGCGCCGGCTTCTCCGCCTGTTTGAGCCGCCGTTTTTACCTTCCTCGTCAGAAAGCATCTCAA
Organism: uncultured Acetatifactor sp.; assembly: GCA_947626405.1. Lineage (GTDB taxonomy): Bacteria > Bacillota > Clostridia > Lachnospirales > Lachnospiraceae > Acetatifactor. The sequence goes on from CANQSE010000058.1 coordinate 7,349, forward strand.
TGTCATGCGACATATCTGTCGTAAGCTGTGTCACATCTAATGTCAATTGACCTGAAATCACGGATTTTTGGGACTTATCCGACAATTCTGACATGATTGTCTTTTTTATTTCCGACTTCAGACTTTGAAACTGTTCTTTATAAATCGAAGCGCTGTACATCTCCCTTCCCCTGTCCAGAAGATTGTGGGCCTCGTCAATCAGAAATATGTAGCTTCCACCCGCACTGTCTCCAAAAAAGCGCCTCAGATATACATTTGGGTCAAACAGATAATTGTAATCACATATGACGGCATCAGCATACAGACTCATGTCGAGACAAAACTCAAACGGGCACACCTGATGCTTTTTCGCGTAGCTTTGGATCTGCTCGCGGCTGAAGCTTTCCCTGTTTACCAGCAGATCGTACATGGCTTTATTTATTCTGTCATAATGCCCTTTGGCGTAAGGACAAAATTCCGGATTGCAATCCGTTTTGTCCATAAAACAAATCTTATCTTTTGCTGTCAGGATAACGCTTTTCATCTTCAGACCGCCATCCCTGAGCAGGGAGATTGTGTCCTCAGCCACCGTCCTTGTGATAGTCTTTGCCGTGAGGTAAAAAATTTTATCACCAAGACCCTTGCCAACTGCCTGTACTGCCGGAAATATGGTGGAAACGGTTTTTCCCACGCCTGTAGGAGCCTCCAGGAACAGTTTTTTCCCATGGTAGATTGTCCTGTAAACGTCAGCCGCCAGCTCTCTCTGACCCTCCCGGTAGGGAAAAGGAAAGGCAAGACCCGATATTGAGCTCTGACGTTCTTTTCTCCATTCCCATGTATAGTCTGCCCACTTCCTGTAGGCGTCTATCAGATCGCCGAACCACTCCTCAAGTTCCCGTAAGGTGTAATCCTGATAAAAATACCGCAGTTCTTCAGTCGGGATATGACAGTATGTGAGACGCACACGGATATTTTCAGATTTTTCCTGTATGCCGTACATGTAGGCATAACATTTCGCCTGAGCAAGATGAAGCGGCAGAGGGTCCTTAAAACGGTTCAGTTCCCTGTACGTGCCTTTGATCTCATCAATTACAGTATCATCCCCCTGAGAGAAAATACCGTCCGCACGTCCCTCCACAAAAAGTATATAATTGCCCGTGTCACACTTATATCTAAGCGGAACCTCCGCCCTGTACTGCGCTCCCATCCTGCGCTGAATCATCCGGTGTATACGTCCTCCCTCGCGCATTGCGCCCTCGGGCGACGCCTGTATACGGTTGTCAATATCTCCGTGACGGAGTATAAACTCAACCAGATTTCTTACAGATACCCTGACCTCCTCCTTCGGCTCATTCCGTGCCTCAGTACACTCCTGAATGGTCTGAGCCGCCTTCACCTTAGCCTTATCTGTCTTTTCCTGGTCAGCTTTCACCTTGTCCGCCGTTTCCTGCGCCGCCTTCACCTTGTCCGACGTTTCCTGCGCCGCCTTCACCTTGTCCGACGTTTTACGTTCTACCTTCACCTGCTCTTTTCCCCTCAGCATAATATTTCCCGCATCATACCGTTCTCCGTAAAAGCACAAAACTCCCCACGGAAGATGGAAATCCATCTTTCACGGGGAGTTATTCTTTGCGCACAGGGTCGTCACGCGATCACCTCTGTGCTTCGGCGGAACGATGTATTAACTGGCAAGCGTCAGTTTTTTGAGCATTTCCTCAAATTCCGCATTGTAGCCCTCATACGAAACTGTCAGCGGGCTTCTGAAATCCAGCCCATACACCCCTAAGAACGACTTGGCATCCACTACATATCTGTTATAGGAAATGTCAATGTCGAAATCGCAACGTGACGTTACTTCCACGAAGTGCTGGACTTCATCTGGTGTCAACTGGATGGTCTTTACCATTTCCAAACTTCCTTTCATAGTGATATGAATGACATTCTTAGTTCTATAATTTACAATTATATGTAGTTTATTCTAAAAGTCAACAGTTTTCCTTATTTTCGGCAGTTCGCATATGCAAACCCTCCGTAGGTGCTCCGGATTTAGCATTTTGACCTAAACTCTGTCATGTATTCCCGAAATCTCATTGGCAACAAATTGCGCTGCAGCCCCGGATTATACCTCTCGCATATTGCTATTGCGCGGCAGAAGCTGCGAAACATCCCGCTATATTCTTCTTCCCGTTCGGATGTCCTGAGCACAGGACGGTACGCTTCC
>CANQSE010000059.1 GCA_947626405.1 uncultured Acetatifactor sp.
TTTATAAAGAAGACGGGATCCGCGGACTTCTTGAAAGTTTTTGACGGGTCGGGACGATTTAAACCGGAGGTATTATTGTGAGAGACAAAAACAGTTTTGCGCTTACTCCGCCCATGGGGTGGAACAGTTACGATTATTATGATACCACTGTCAACGAGGAGCAGGTGAAGGCAAATGCGGATTACATGGCTGCCAGGCTTAAGGATTACGGATGGCAGTACATTGTTGTTGACATTCAGTGGTACGCCCATGGGGCGGGGACGCAGAGAGACAAATTTCAGTACATTCCCTTCAGCAGGCTTGAGATGGATGAATTTGGCAGGCTGCTTCCGGATCCCGAGAGATTCCCTTCCTCGGCCGGAGGAATGGGCTTCAGGCCGTTAGCGGATTACATACATAATAAGGGGCTTAAATTCGGTATCCATATTATGCGTGGAATACCCCGCGCGGCAGCGCATGCACATCTTCTGGTAAAGGGTACGGCGGTTACGGCGGCCGAAGTGGCTAATCCGTCTTCAATCTGCGGATGGAATCCCGATATGTACGGCGTCCGTTTCTGTCCGGAGGGTCAAAGCTACTATAACTCCATCCTCGAACTCTATGCGGAATGGGGAGTAGATTTTATTAAGTGCGACGATATCTGCAATACAAACATGTACGCAAACAACCGTTACAGTGCGCCGCATGAAGTCGAGATGCTTGCAAAGGCGATCCAGGCATGCGGACGGGATATCGTTCTGTCTCTCTCACCGGGACCTGCTCTTATTGAAAAAGCGTGGCATTATGAGACATATGCCAATATGTGGCGTATAACCGACGATTTCTGGGATCATTGGGATCTTTTGAAGGATATGTTCCGCCGCTGCGAGCTTTGGCAGAGCCACGTGTCGGAGGGATGTTATCCGGATTGCGACATGCTGCCGCTTGGATATCTTGGAAAAGGGTTCGGACATGAGAGAGTGACAAATTTTACCGACGAGGAGCAGCACACAATGATGACTCTGTGGTGTCTGTTCGGCTCTCCGCTGATGCTGGGAGCGGAGCTGACAAAACTGGACGATAAGACGATGTCCCTGCTCACAAACAGGGCGGTGCTGGAAATGCTCACTCCCCGATGCAGGCCCAGGCAGGTTGTGCTGGACGCTTCTAAGGCTGTATGGAAGGCATATAACCCTGAGACGGGAAAGCGTTATGCAGCTTTGTTTAATCTTGGTGACGAGGAGGCGGAGATTTCCGCAGAGGCCCACGGGATTGACATGAAAGCGGAGGATGAGCTCACGGAGTTATGGACGGGCGCAAAAAAGAAAATATCCAAAGAAGGTCTGCTTCAGGAAAAGCTGGCGCCTCACGGATGCGCGGTTTACATGGGGCTGTTGCAAAATAATTAATTTATAGTTATGGAGCGATGCTCCCTCTCTTTTGTGAACAGCAACAGGGACAAAATCTCTTTTTGTAGATTTTGTCCCTGTTTTTTGTGGGAATAAAGTTTGGGCTATGTAAATTATTGCATGTGAAACAATGCGAATCATAAAATATACGGTTTCTGTGGCGCGGTAGTTTGTAATAGGTGCAAAATAGGGAATTTTATTGGCTTAAAATGGGTAAAAATGACAATACCTGACAGAGGTACTTTACCCATGAGCGTATTTTATGAAAACGTGTTGAAAAGACTGATTGAGGAAAGACGGCGTCTTGGCCTGTCTCAGAGGGAGATGGGGCGGCTGGTTCGCCTTGATCAGAGCAATTACAGCAAGGTTGAAATGGGAAACCGAAGACTGAATTACCATGAGTTAAAACGCCTGGGCGATTCTCAGGCGGATCTTTATTATATTTTTACGGGAAAAAGATATGACGGCCGATATGGGTTTTTTGCGGCGGAGCTAAACTATGCGCACCTCGTAGGTCTTTTGAATCTGATGAGGACATTTTCAAATTTCAGGCATGGCGCTGAAGATGCGGATCAGGGCGCAATGCTGTCAGTGAGCGCGGAATTGTCCCGCCTGTCCGAGTGGGGACAAAGGTCCGGGCGCAGTATCTTTTATTACATAAGGATTTTGCTGGACTGTAACCAAAAGGAGATGGCCGACGGGCTCGGAGTGGACGTAAAGAAGCTGCGAAGGCTGGAAAATGGCGGCTGTCTTGCCGACAGCGAATTAATCTGCATAATGTATGAAAATTACCGCGTCTCCCCGTCGCTGGTATTGCAGGACAGGAAAAGTCTCGCCGCGGAGACAGGATGCCTGTTGAGCGGAATGGATTTTACCGCGGACGAGGTGGGTACAATTATTGCCCACATTCAGGGCGAAAAAGAAATCAGGGTAAGCTGAGGGGATAAAAATGTCAAATGCACAGATTGGCGGAAGAATACGCACTCTGCGTGAGGAAAAGAAGCTTACTGTTAAGGAGCTGGCAGCCAGAGCGGGCGTATCGGAAAAATATATATACGAAATCGAAAGAGGAAGGAAAAGCTTTTCGGTTAAAACGTTATGCCGTCTGGCACGGGCCCTTTCAACAAGCTGCGATTATATCATGTTCGGAGGAGAGCGCACGGACAGGCCCCCGGAGGAGACCAGAATCCTGCACGTGCTGGACGCCATGGACGACGATCGGATACTGAGGATGAGGGAGCTGATTGAGCTGTTTCGTGACGCGGCGGATCTTTTATGAGCCGTATATAAAAATTTAATACCTTTTTTTATTGACACACTCCGCTTAAAGAAGATATGATAGAAGCAGGTGATTTCAGACATAAGACGGCGCTCGTGCCGTCTGTCGTAATTGCAAGTCTCATTCTGTGGGATTCTTCCGTTAATATTCAAGGGGCGCAAGGTGATGATAAAGGAGGTATTGTCTATTGAAGAAAAGTGATCAGTATTTAAGCCAATATGCACAGATGTGCAGAAACGCCGATCAGCTTGATCCGGAGCTGTTCGATAAATACGAGGTACAGAGAGGATTGCGTGACAAGAACGGAAACGGCGTTGTTACGGGGCTTACCAATATCTCTAAGATCGAGGCGTTTAAGGAGGTTGACGGGGTTAAGAAACCCTGTGAAGGAAAGCTCTGGTACAGAGGATACGACTGTATAGAGCTGGTAAAGGGTTTCAGGAAAAAGCGTTTTGGCTTTGAGGAGGTGGCGTATCTCCTTCTATTTGGCGATCTTCCGAACGAGAGTGAGCTCTCGGAGTTTATGGACATTCTGGCAGCTCACAGGACGCTGCCTACCAATTTTACCCGCGACGTGATTATGAAGGCTCCCAGCAGCGATATTATGAACTCCCTTACCAGGAGCGTGCTGACGCTTGCTTCCTATGACAAAGCCTGCAATGATACTTCTATTGAAAATGTGCTGCGTCAGTGCCTGGGACTTATAAGCCTTTTTCCTGTGCTCACGGTTTACGGTTATCACGCCTACAATCATTACCAGAATGACGACAGTATGTATATACACAGACCCTCAAAGAAGCTGTCTACGGCGGAAAATCTGCTGATGATGCTAAGACCCGACAAGAAATATACGGAGCTTGAGGCGAGGGTGCTTGACATTGCCCTGGTCCTTCACATGGAACATGGCGGCGGAAACAATTCCACATTTACAACCCGCGTTGTAACATCGTCAGGGTCGGATACATATTCAGTGATTGCGGCCGCGCTTTCTTCACTCAAGGGACCCAAACACGGCGGAGCAAACATCAAGGTTGTGGAGATGATGCGGGATATCGAGAAGAACGTCTCCGACTGGTCTGACGAGGAGGCAATAAGGGCGTATCTTAAAAAGATCCTGAACCGGGAAGCATTTGACGGGAAAGGGTTGATTTACGGAATGGGCCATGCGGTCTATTCGCTCTCCGATCCCAGAGCACAGGTATTTAAAGGCTTTGTGCAGCAGCTTGCGTCTGCGAAGGGGCGGGAGAAGGATTTTGCCCTGTATTCCATGATCGAGCGTATCGCACCCGAGGTAATATCGGAGAAGGCTCGAATTTACAAAGGTGTCAGTGCAAATGTGGATTTTTACAGCGGTTTCGTCTACAGCATGCTCGAAATACCGCTTGAGATGTATACGCCAATCTTTGCCATCGCAAGGATCGCCGGGTGGAGCGCTCACAGGATAGAAGAACTGATTAATATGGACAAAATCATCCGTCCTGCATACAAGAGTGTGATGACTCAGAGACAATACATAGAGATGGAAGACAGAGTATGACAAATATCACGGATTTTAAAACGCGGGTGCTTTCGCCCGCGTTTTTTACGGCATATAAAAGCCTTTCCCAAAGCATGCAAATGCCTGCTTCCGGAGAAGAAGCTTGCAATAATGATGCTTATATTTATCTCTGGCAAAGCGACAGGAAATAGTCCATGACCTTTTTGCCCTCGACAGTGGTGTGTGAGGGGTCGAGTCGTTCCGGGTGCCACTGTACTCCCAGAATCGGGAGCTCTGCATGAGCCACAGCCTCAATGCAGCCGTCAAGCGGGCAGTGCTGTACGGCCGTCAGGCCGTCTCCGAGAGTCCTGATGGATTGGTGGTGGGCGCTGTTTATTTTCGCGTCGCGTCCGTATAGCCGAAACAGCCAGGAGTCCTTTTGAATGATGCTGTCATGGTACTGATCGCCGTTTTCATAGCGATGTATATATGCCGTGGGCATATCCTGGCACAGGGAGCCTCCAAGCCCTACGTTTATGACCTGCAGTCCCTTGCAGATCCCAAGGACGGGCATACGGTTTTCGACGCAGTATTCCAGCGACTTAAGCTGCAGAATGTCAAGCTCCGTGTCTATGTTGCGGCTCCCGTGGTTTTTCTCACCGAAAAAGGCGGGAGTGATATCTCCGCCGCCGGGAAGAAGCATACATTGGCAGCGTGTCAGCTCCTGCGGGTCAACCGTCACCACAGGAGTGTGGCCGCAGCTTTTTACATATCGGACGTAATTGACGGTGTCGGGCTTTCTGCCCACGATGGCGATCTTCATTTCCGCAGACCTCGCAGAGGGTTCTTTTATCAGTATATGAAGCGGAGAGGAATTTAGTACGTGTAATTGAGTACGTCAAAGAAAACCTTTGTGTGGGGGGAAAAATGTGGTATAATCTTGTTTATGGAGATACGCGGCGAGGGTTGCCGCGCAGGCTTGCGGTCCGGATGTGCAGACGCGCACAATGAAAAGTAAATAGAAAAATGCTGTGAAAAATGGCGGAAATGAGGTAGAGATGAACGCAGTATTGGAACAGATCAGTAAAATAGGAATTGTGCCAGTGGTAAAGCTAGACAGGGCGGAGGATGCGATCCCGCTGGCAAGGGCGCTTTGCGCCGGAGGACTCCCCTGCGCGGAGGTGACATTCCGCACGGACGCGGCGGCTGAGGCGATCAGGCTGATGGTATCTCAGTTCCCTGACATGTGTATCGGAGCGGGTACGGTGCTTAACGCAGGGCAGGTTGACGCCGCAGTGGAAGCGGGAGCAAAGTTTATCGTCAGTCCGGGCTTTAATCCCAATACGGTAAGGTACTGTCTGGAGAAAAACGTACCGATAACGCCGGGTACGTCGAGCCCGTCGGACATAGAGCAGGCTATAGAACTGGGGCTTGACGTGGTAAAATTTTTCCCTGCGGAGCAGTCCGGCGGACTTGCCAGAATCAAGGCTATGGCGGCGCCGTATGTAAACATGAAATTTATGCCTACCGGAGGTATCAACGCAAAGAACCTGAATAGCTACCTTGACTTTGACAAAGTCATTGCATGCGGCGGCTCATGGATGGTTCCGGCTGAGCTTATAAACAATGGAGAGTGGGACAAGATTGAACAGCTTACCAGGGAAGCGGTTCAGACCATGCTGGGATTTGAACTTGCCCATGTGGGAATTAACGCTCAGAATGAGACGGAGGCCAAAAAAGCTGCGGAGCGTTTTTGTTTCCTGTTTGGCTGGGCGGTTAAGCCGGGCTCAAGCTCAGTATTTTCAGGTACGGCAGTCGAAGTGATGAAGGAACCCTTCAAGGGAACAAACGGTCATATTGCAATACGGACAAACTATATACGGCGGGCGGTCAACTATATGAGTACCGTGCTGGGCGTCGAGTTTGACGAGCCAAAGAGAGACGAAAAGGGTATGTATAAGGCTATCTATCTCAAAGAAGAAATCGCAGGGTTTGCTGTCCATCTTGTTCAGCGATAAAACAGCTTTGCGGGAAAGCGGACCTTTATCAAAAATTAAAGGAGAGAGAAGAAAATGGCAAAAGTTATTACCATGGGGGAGATAATGCTGAGACTGTCTACCCCGAATTATGAAAAATTTATCCAGGCTGACGAGTTTGACGTCTGTTACGCCGGAGGTGAGGCCAATGTGGCGGTCTCGCTTGCAAATTATGGTCATGAGACGGAGTTTGTGACGGCTGTGCCCGACAATGAGATCGGGGAATGTGCCGTTGCTGCGCTTCGCAAGTATAATGTGGGAACGAAATACATTGCAAGGTGCGGCGAGAGGCTGGGAATCTATTTTCTGGAAAGCGGTTCGTCGATGAGACCCTCCAAGGTTATATACGACAGAGCTCATTCCTCCATTTCTACGGCCACGGAGAAAGACTTTGATTTTGACGCTGTCTTTAAGGGCGCCGACTGGTTCCATTTTACAGGCATCACTCCCGCTGTATCGGATGCGGCTGCCGAGCTGACCGAGAAGGCGCTGCAGGCGGCAAAAAGACACGGCGTAAAGGTGTCGGTGGATCTTAACTTCAGAAAGAAGCTCTGGTCCCCTGAAAAGGCGCAAAAGGTAATGAAAAATCTGATGCAGTATGTGGACGTATGTATCGGAAATGAGGAGGACGCCGAGCTTGTGCTTGGATACAGACCGGGCGATACAAATGTGACAAGCGGGGATCTGAAGCTTGATGGTTATCGCTCCATTTTTGAGCAGATGACAGCGGACTATAACTTTGAATACTGCGTATCTTCGCTGCGTGTCAGCCATTCCGCATCCGACAATGGCTGGTCAGCCTGCATGTACTCCAGAGACTCAAAGGAATTTTACCATTCCAGAGAGTACAGGATCCACCCCATTGTGGATCGTGTGGGCGGAGGAGACTCCTTTGCGGCCGGAGTGATATGCGGTCTGCTTGATGGCAGGGATTTCAGGTCAGCGCTCGAGTTTGCGGTCGCTGCTTCCGCGCTTAAGCATACGATCCCGGGAGACTTTAACCTCGTTTCCAGAAAAGAAGTGGAGACGCTTGCAGGCGGCGACGCCTCCGGAAGGGTTCAGAGATAAAAGAAAAAAGTGTTTGACATTTTCGCTGCGGAGTGGTATCATTACTTTTGCGTGATGCGAATAGCCTGTAAGGGCTGAGCGGAAGTGTCGGAACTGGCAGACGAGCAAGACTAAGGATCTTGTGATAGCAATATCGTGTGGGTTCAAGTCCCATCTTCCGCATAAAAAGTAAAAAGGTTAAGCCGAACGGCTTAGCCTTTTTACTTTTTATGGCGAGGAGTCCTTTCACCCAAGGGTTCAAGGTCTCCTCGCCATAAATGGCTCGTCGGTCGGCGCAGGACCGAGATCCGCCGGATCTCGTGCGCCCCATCTTCCGCATTTACTGTGATATCCCCAAATAGGGAAAATTCTTTACATACTTTACAGCATGTCTTCGACAGTCTTCAGGAAGTCCTTCACGTCATTCAGCATGTCTTTCAAATCTTTCAGATCGTCTTTGTCAACGCCGGCATCTTTTGCCGCATCGATAAAACTGTCCAGGGTATCGCACACGTCTTCCGTAATTTTCTGCAATTCCTCCAGATCGTCCTCGTCCATATCGTATAAAGTTTCATCTTCATAATCCAAACAGAAGTCCAGATACTCCTCCAGAGCATCCTGGCAGGCCTCTCCTTCAGAGGTCTTGATATCCATATCAGGGAGGGCATCTTCCGCGTCCTCAAGATTCTTGTCGAGTACGTCGCAAAGCTCATCGACATCGTCAAGATAATCGTCCTTGGAAGAACCGCCGCATCCTGTGAGCATTGAAAAAGTGAGTGTCAGAACTGTTGCAGTTGCAAGTATTTGTTTTTTCATCTTTTTTCTCCTTTGGTCAGTGTACTGTTTGAAATTGGAATGGCACTTGCCACATGATGGGAAGTATATCATAAATTTTGGACTATTGCAATGAATTTGTGAAACCGCCGTATCCTGCCGCCAGATCTCGTGCGCCCCATCTTCCGCATAAAAATGAAAAAGGCTAAGCCGAAAGCTTAGTCTTTTTCATTTTTGTGAAGATATATCAAAAAAACAAAGAAAAACAAGTGCTTGAAAACACTGGTAAATTTGTTATAATAAAAATATCGAAATCAAAAGGGGACAGAATATGGCATTATCAAACGAGGACAAAATTTTTATCTCTCAATTATTGGACGCAAAAATCAAGCCGGTACAGCTGCTGTTGGAAAATGACGTCTTACCGAGACTGCAGAATATAGAGTCCTGCTATACTTCCACCTATCGAAGATATGCTAACGGTATAGAACAACTGGAAGCCATGCAGATGGACATTGATGTCATGAAAAAAATATTGGAGGAACATAGCGAAAAGCTTCAGAAGATTTCCTAAAAAAAGGTTAAGCCGAAAGGCTTAGCCTTTTTTTAAAGCGAAATTAAGGGTTGGTGTTTGTTATCCGGTAGCTGGTGCAGAGTATCAGAGCGATCGGATTTTACTGCTGGCTTTCCAGCAGTTGATGATGCTGTTCCTTGACGATATACATAAACTGATCCGCAAGACGAAGCTGGCTCTCGAGGTCAATGCTGCCGTCGGGATCAATTCTTGCGTAACCGATGCTGATGGTCAGCTTGAAAGGAACCTGCATGCGTTTTACTTCAGATGCAAGCTTAAGTGTGATGGCATCCTTCATTTCTTCGAGATCCATGCCGTCTAAAAGCTTACCGCCGACAAAAAATTCGTCTCCGCCGAAACGGCATATGATCCAGTCCTTAGGTAACTGATCCTTTAAAACCGAAGCCACGGTGCGCAGTGCAATATCGCCGCTTGCGTGCCCGAATTTGTCGTTTATCGTTTTCATTTTATCGATATCGGCTATCATAAGAGCGCCTGTACCGCCTGTCTTGTGCCATTCCATCAACATGGGGTACGCAATCTTTTCACAGCCTGCACGGTTGTAAACCCCTGTGAGAACATCCGTCACGGAAAGCAGGGTAAGCTTTCTTGTAAGCGCGGCAATGGTGACGTTACGGCGTACATGATCCATGCACTGGTTAAAATGACGCGTCCAGATATAGAGGTAGTTGTCTTCCACGATGTCAAGGTTTCTTTCCATCATGGCAAAGCCATAGCTTCTTTCTTCGCTGTATATGGGCACAAAGATGTAGATGCGTGGATCGCTTATCTCTGAAGAAGCGCTGAACATAGCTTCCTTGATTCCAAGCGTCCGCATGGGCATGGCGACACCGTCGCGGAGAGAGCAGACCACGTCTACATTTTTACAATAGCCTTCAATCATAAGGTTGTCGGTATTTTCGTCGATGCTGAAAAACTCAGGGTCAATACAGAACATGAAATTACCG
>CANQSE010000060.1 GCA_947626405.1 uncultured Acetatifactor sp.
ATGATCTGGATTCACGAGCGGAGATACAATGGCTTGCATCCATTGCACACAATAATCTGCTTGATACCGGCAGAATCGCCGATTGGGGCTCGCATCGTATTGAACATGAACTGAGCGCCCAGTACGGGATTACGCACGGCGAAGGAATGGCTGTGGTTCTGGTCGCATGGACAAAATTTGCCGCGGAAGAAAAACCCCGGAAACCGGCGCAGCTTGCGACCCGCGTTTTTGGAATCGATCCATACAATTATTCTGAAAAAGAACGCGCATTAAGGTTGTCGTTGGAGCTTAACAGATTTTTTCGTTCGCTTAAGCTGCGTACAACGCTTGACGAACTTGGAATCGACAATCGGGATTTTGATACAATGGCTGACCGCGCAACCGGAAACGGAACAAAGACGGTAGGGCATTACATCCCTCTGGACAAAGCAAAATTTACGGCAATCCTGAATTTGGCGCTGTAGGGATTATAGCGCCAGAAATTCTCACATTCTCCAAAACGCAAGGTCGTTGTAAACGAAGTCCGCTTTCCGGTTTTCGGAGTTTTGCCGCGCGTTTGTCAATACAGGAAAAATGCTATTGACAATAGAAAATCGAAAACGTATAATGAAAAACAAAGAGTAAAACCCATAAAGTCTATCAAAATAATAGGAATAGGGAGGTAATCATCATGAGCCAGATCAAAGAAAGCGCACTGGAGTTAATCGGGAAAACCCCGATACTGAAGCTGAACCGGTATGCAAAGAAAGCGGGCGTGACGGACGCCGTAATCCTCGCAAAGCTGGAATACCTCAATCCGGCGGGCTCCGTTAAGGACCGTATTGCATTGGCAATGATTGAGGATGCGGAAAAGAAAGGACTTTTAAAGGAGGGCGCAACCATTATCGAGCCTACAAGCGGAAATACCGGAATCGGTCTTGCGGCCGTCGCCGCGGCGAAGGGATATAAGGCAATTTTAACGCTTCCTGACACCATGAGCGTAGAGCGGAGAAATCTGCTGAAAGCATATGGCGCAGAGCTTGTGCTGACAGAAGGCGCTAAGGGAATGAAGGGTGCAATAGCAAAAGCCGAGGAATTAAAGGAAGAAATCGAGGGCTCTGTTATTTTAGGACAGTTTGTGAATCCCGCGAACCCGGCGGTGCATAAAGCGACGACAGGTCCTGAAATCTGGGAACAGACAGACGGAAAGGTTGACATTTTTGTCGCCGGCGTCGGAACGGGCGGAACGATCACGGGTGTCGGGGAATATTTAAAAGAGAAGAATCCGGATGTGAAAATTGTGGCGGTTGAACCGGCGGGAAGTCCTGTTTTGTCAAAAGGAACTCCGGGGTCTCATAAGATTCAGGGAATCGGCGCGGGTTTTGTTCCGGAGGTTCTCAATACAAAGGTATATGACGAAATTATAGCGATTGAGAATGAAGATGCTTTTGCGGAAGGCAAAGCCTTTGCGGTAAGCGAGGGAATCCTCGTCGGAATATCTTCCGGCGCGGCGCTTAAGGCGGCGGTGATTCTTGCAAACAGACCGGAAAACAGGGGAAAGACAATCGTAGCATTGCTTCCTGACTCCGGCGACAGATATTTGTCCACTCCGTTATTCAATAAAGAGTAAGACGGTATTTGTTGTATGTAAACGTACAGCAAATCAACGGCGCATTTCAACAATTCCAACAATCAGGATGCAGGCGTTTCGTCATCCTTTTTGGGCGCGGCAGGCGGCTCGGGATCTCCGATGGTCCGTTTGCCCGCCGCCCTGGAGTATATCCAGGAATAAAGCCAGATAAGAAACGGAACAATCAGCGTTGCGGCCATACACGCCATAAACAGCCGGCCGGAGTCGGTGCGGTCAAAGATTGACGCAAGGAATGTGACAATATACAGAAGCGCCAGCAGGATTACGCCGACGATGGCTGCGACCTGTCTGGATGTAATCTTTTTTTTCGGCTTTTCGCCGGATTTGTCAGAATATTTTTCAGTGTTATCCATTTTAATCACCATTCTTAAACTCCATTCTTAATACCTATTCCAGGGCGAATCAATTCGCCTTTAGCGCTTTTACGCGACGGGGCGATGAGAAAAAACTGTAAATACAGTTAGCGTATGCGATTTTTCATCTGCCATCAGGGAAATTTGAATGTCTACTTTATTATTTCACGAAAACATAATAACATGCCGTGCGGGAAATGGCAAGCCGGTGCGGCACAGCAGAAAACGCTTTTTATTGTCATAATTATAAAAGCCCCGGGAGCGCATTGTGCGCGGCGCCCGGGGCTTTTAAAAAAGGGGAGGATTTAAGTATTATCTTTCTCTTTTGTTTTATCAAAGTTGTTTATCAAAGGAGGGGGTTCCTTGACAGTAGATAGTTTTGCCCATCTTCTGGAATTTATTCGCAGAAATTCATGTTTTTGAAAAAAATATAAAAATAGTTCGGTCATAATATTGTTTAAAATCCGATTCTGTTATATACTTACAGATATGGTACGGCTCTTTGGGCACAGCGGACCTGATATCAAGAAAACAGTAAGAGAGATAAGGATGGGAGTATTATGGCATTATTGGAGCAATGGAAAAAGGTGGCGTACAACGAGTCCGAGGACCAGAACAGGCTTAGACAGCTCTGGGCGGCTTATTTTGAGGAGGAGAAGGAGATTTATGCCAGGCTCCTTAAGGATCCCGACCAGGTCGTCAGGGGAACGGTCAGGGAGCTGGCCGACAAGTACGGCGTCACCGTCATGACCATGACGGGATTCCTGGACGGTATAAACGACAGCCTGAAGGAGAAAAATCCAATCGAGGAGATGGAGGAGGACACGGAGGTCAATCTCGGCTTCGACAAGGAGCTTTTATACAAAAATATGGTGGCTGCGGACGCGGAATGGCTCTACAATCTTGAGGAGTGGAAGGATATCTTTGACGACGAGACGCGGAAAGCTCTCTATAAGGAGCAGAAATCTTCCACGACAATTGTGAAGGCGGACAAGGTTTATCCCAACGATCCCTGTCCGTGCGGAAGCGGTAAGAAATATAAAAAATGCTGCGGTAAAAAATAGACTGCGTTCGGGGCGGCAGAGGGACACCTTTGCCGCCCAGTTACGGCAAAAAGGAGTAGAGCGTTGAACATAGCGTCATTTCTTCTGCCAAAGGCAGAGGTCACATATCTTCGCGACAACATGACCCTCAGGCAGGGTATGGAAAAGCTGCGCAGGAGCGGTTACACCGCAATACCTGTCATAGATGTTGAGGACAGGTATGTCGGGGTTATAAGCGAGGGGGATTTTTTGTGGAACATTCTCTATTATAACCAGAAGCCGGAGGATATTTCCGCAAAGCACCTCGAGGAGGCTAAGGTGCGCAGCATTATAAGGGGCGGCAAGGTCAGGCCGGTCAGCATCGATACAGCCATGGAAACCCTTCTCGAACAGGCGCAGACCCAGAATTTTGTGCCTGTCATCGACGACAGGAGCGTTTTTATAGGAATTGTCACAAGAAGCGAGATCATAAGGTATTTCGCGGAGAGACGCAGGCAGTGATGAGCGGTAATAAAACATAAAAATTGTCAAACAACAGAACAGGGGGACGACACATGAAAAAACTTGAGGATTATGTATTAAGCATACCGGATTTTCCGGAGAAGGGAATAATTTTCCGCGATGTGACAAGCGTGCTTCAGGACGCCGAGGGGCTGCACCTTGCCATTGACACAATGCAGGAGAAGGTGGCGGATTTGGAATATGACGTTGTCGCGGGACCGGAATCCAGAGGATTCATATTCGGGACTCCGATTGCCTATAATAGCAGAAAGCCGTTTGTCCTTATCCGCAAGGCGGGAAAGCTGCCGCGGGAGACAGTGTCGGTCTCGTATGACCTTGAGTACGGCAAGGCGGTCATCGAGATGCACAAGGACAGCATAAAGCCGGGACAGAGAGTCCTGATCGTTGACGACCTTATTGCCACGGGCGGGACGACGGAAGCCATGATAAAGCTTATTGAGAGTCTCGGGGGCGTTGTAGTTGGAGTTGTTGTGCTGATTGAACTGGCGGGGCTTAAGGGAAGGGAAAAGCTTGGCAGCTACAGGCTTGAGTCAGCCATCTGTTATCCTGGAAAATAGGCGGATTCGTAATGTAACGCTGCGTTTAAAGGAGCATGATCATTTATGGCGGAAGAAAAAGTCGAGGTCATCTTTGACGATGGCAAGATAAAAGGTTCACAGGAATTTGTCAATCCTGACGTACTTTATCAGGAGCTTATTCGGCGTGTTCAAAAATATCATCCAAGCGACGACATCTCCATGATTGAGAAGGCTTACAGGATTGCGAGCGAGGCGCACAAGGACCAGCTCAGAAAATCGGGTGAGCCCTATATAATTCATCCTTTGAACGTTGCAATTATTCTGGCGGATCTGGAGCTTGACAAGGAAACGATCGTGGCGGGCATCCTGCATGACGTTGTGGAAGACACTGTTATGACTGAGGATGATCTGGTGCGGGAATTTGGGCAGGATGTGGCGCTTTTGGTGGACGGCGTAACAAAGCTGGAAAAAATCCCGCTCTCCGGAGGCGGGGAACAGTCCGACGCAAAACTGGAAATGCAGGCCGAAAATCTCAGAAAGATGTTTCTTGCCATGGCAAAGGACATCAGGGTGATTATGATAAAGCTGGCGGATCGTCTCCACAACATGAGGACGTTAAAGTACCAGAAGCCCGAGAGCCAGCAGCGTATCGCAAAGGAGACTCTGGAAATCTACTGTCCCATAGCGCACAGGCTTGGCATCAGCAAAATCAAGACAGAGCTTGACGATTTGTCCCTGAAATATCTGGAGCCTGAGGTTTACTACGATCTCGTGGAACGCATCGCCGTCAGAAAGAGCGTTCGTGAAAAATATATACAGAGCATCGTTGACGAGGTCAGCGAGCACATTAAAAACGCGGGTATCAAGGCAAAAATCGACGGCAGGGTAAAGCATTTTTTCAGTATTTATAAAAAAATGCGCAACCAGAATAAAACGCTTGATCAGATTTACGATCTTTTTGCCGTGCGCATAATCGTTGATACAGTCAAGGACTGCTATGCTGCGCTGGGTGTGATCCATGAGATGTATAAGCCGATACCGGGCAGATTTAAGGATTACATTGCCATGCCGAAGGCCAATATGTACCAGTCGCTTCACACCACGCTGATCGGCAGCACGGGACAGCCCTTCGAGATACAGATTCGGACGTTTGAGATGCACAAGGCGGCGGAGTACGGCATCGCCGCGCACTGGAAATACAAGGAAGCCTCCGACGGCAAGCATGTTGAGAACCAGGAGGAGGAAAAGCTGGTGTGGCTGCGCCAGATTCTGGAATGGCAGCAGGACATGTCCGACAACAGGGAATTTATGAAGCTTTTAAAAAACGATTTGGACCTGTTTGCGGACAACGTGTACTGTTTTACGCCCACGGGAGAGGTGAAAAACCTGCCGGCGGGGTCCACGCCCATAGATTTTGCCTACAGCATCCATTCCGCGGTCGGTAACAAGATGGTGGGAGCCAGGGTCAACGGGAGACTTGCCACCATAGATTATGAGATTAAAAACGGCGACCGCATCGAGATCATTACGTCTCAGAACTCCAAAGGCCCCAGCAGAGACTGGCTGAATGTGGTAAAGAGCACACAGGCTAAAAACAAGATCAACCAGTGGTTTAAGAACGAGTTGAAGGAAGACAACATTGCAAAGGGCAAGGAACTGATTATGTCCTATTGCAAGTCCAGAGGCATCGTTCTTTCCGAACTGATGAAAACCGAATATATGGATGCGATCATGCAGAAATACGGTTTCAGAGACTGGGATGCGGTTCTTGCGGCGATAGGGCACGGCGCCCTGAAGGAGGGCCAGATCGTAAACAAGATGCAGGAGTTCCTTGAAAGGGATCGCAGGAAGTCGCTTACAAACGAGGAGGTTCTGCATAGCATTGAGGAGGCCGGAGCGGCAAATCTGGCAAAGATGTCCCCAAGCAAGATTAAAAGCGGAATTTTGGTAAAAGGAATTTCCGATTTGTCCGTGCGTTTTTCAAAATGCTGTTCACCCGTGCCGGGGGACGAGATTGTGGGATTCATTACAAGAGGGAGAGGAATCTCCATTCACAGGACGGACTGTGTGAACATAATGAATCTGCCGGAGATTGAACGCGCAAGGCTTATTGACGCTGAATGGCAGTCTCCGGAAAACGCTCAGGAGAAATACGTGGCGGAGATCAAGATATATGCCGATAACCGAAACGGGCTGCTGGCGGATATTTCAAAGGCTCTCACGGAGAAGAATATCAACATCCTCTCCATGAATACAAAGACAAGCAAACAGGGCATTGCAACTCTGCAGACGACTTTTGAGATCGAAAGCAGGGATGAGCTCAACAGGGTTATAGACAAGATCAAAAGCATAGAGAGCGTGCGAGACATTGAGAGAGCCACAGGCTGAGGAGAAGCAAAAATGTTTTGCGGCTTGACGGCGGGCGCAGGGAAAGGAAACAGAGATATATGGCGCAGATTAAGATAGGACGCATGGTTCTGGGAAGCAGCCAGACCAACTGTTATTTTCTGTACAGGGAGGGAGACGGGCGGACAGTCGTGGTGGATCCCGGGGAAAGCGGTGCGAATATTTACAACACTCTGAGAAAAAACGGATTTACCGTGGAGGCGGTTCTTCTAACCCACGGACATTTTGACCATATATGGGGACTGGACGCGCTGAGAGATACGGCCAATGCCGCCGCGGAGAGCGACGGGCGGGAGCCGGTGCATGTTTACGCCCTGGACGCTGAGAGGGAGCTGCTTAAGGATCCTGAGAAAAACATATCCGCACAGGCAGGACGTTCCTGCAGCACATACGCCGACATATATGTTTCCGACGGTCAGGAGCTTGAACTGGCAGGTATAGGAATACGCGTCATAGCGACTCCCGGTCATACGTCGGGGGGATGCTGTTATTATGTTAAGGAAGCAGGAATCCTTGTGGCGGGCGACACGCTTTTTCAGGAATCCGTGGGAAGGACTGATTTTCCTACGGGCAGCATGGGAACGCTGGTGCGCTCCATTCAGGATAAGCTGTTTGTGCTTCCCGACGATACCAGAGTTTATCCCGGACATGGGGAGAGCACGACAATAGGCCATGAAAAAAAGTACAATCCATTCTGTGCGGTGGCGGAATAAAGATAAGCATATGTATATTGTTGATTTGGATCGGGAAAATTTTGAATACGACGTTCAGGCTCTTGTAAAGTCTTTTTATCCTGAGGAGCAGGTGCAGGTGCTTACGCCTGCCACGAGGGAGGAAACGAGACGCTCTCTTGAAGGAAGCGCGAGACTGAGAATAAGGATCGGTGAGACACAGGCGGAATTTGTGCTGGACGGCCGCCGGTCTTTTTTTGACTGTGAAAAAGAGGCGGAAGCGCTTGCCGCCGGAGCGGCTGAAAACAAAAGCGAGGTTGTTGATGAGATCCTCGAAAAGGGTTTTAAGGACGGTTTTAAGAGGAGCCTTTATACACTGCTTGCGAATGAGACAGGAAAGCGGCTCCCATGGGGAAATCTCACGGGGATCCGCCCTACCAAGATTGCATATGGCATGCTTGAGCAGGGAAAAAGCGACGAATATATCCTTGATTATTACGCACAGGGACACTATGTGAGCGACGAAAAGGCGAGGCTTGCCCTTGATATCGCAAAGCGGGAGAGAACGCTTTTGTCCGGTATTCACTATCAGGACGGCTACAGCCTGTACGTAGGGATCCCATTTTGCCCTACCACATGCCTCTACTGCTCCTTTACCTCCTTTCCCATTGCAGGGTACAGGGATCTGGTTGAAAAATATCTTGACTGCCTGATACGCGAGATGGAGCTTACCGCACATCTGATGCGGGGGCGGATTCTCGACAGCGTTTACATAGGCGGAGGAACGCCTACAACCCTTGAGCCGCGCCAGCTTGACCGACTGCTCTCAAAACTGGAGGAGTTATTTGATCTGAAGCGGGTCAGGGAGTTTACTGTGGAGGCGGGCAGGGCCGACAGTATTACACGTGACAAGCTCAAGACGCTTTATGAGCACGGAGTCAGCCGGATTTCCGTTAATCCGCAGACGATGAAACAGCAGACGCTTGATCTCATCGGGAGACGCGCAAGCGTGGAACAAGTAAAGCAGGCGTACGCCCTGGCAAGGGAGACGGGCTTTGACAATATCAACATGGATCTTATCCTCGGACTGCCGGGAGAACTCGAACCGGATGTGCAGAACACGATAGACGGCGTCGTGGAGCTTGGACCGGACAGTCTGACGGTACATTCCCTGGCAATCAAGCGGGCGTCAAAGCTCAGCAAGTGGATACTTGAAAACGGCGTCAGCATGCTGCGCAACACGGACGCGACGATGGAGATCGCAGCAGACGGCGCAAAACGGCTGGGGCTTGTCCCTTATTATCTATACCGTCAGAAAAATATCTCGGGAAATTTTGAAAATGTGGGATATGCCAGAGAGGGAAAGCTGGGTCTTTACAACATTCTTATAAACGAGGAAAAACAGACCATAATTGCGCTGGGCGCAGGGTCGATAAGCAAACGTGTATACCCTGACGGACGGATCGAAAGAAGCGACAGTATCAAGGATGTGGCGCTTTATGTCAGGAAAATCGATGAAATGCTGGAGCGCAAGCGCAAAATGTTTGAGACTTAAGGCCAATGGGGGACGCTTACGATTTCATAAAATCTGCAGGACATAAAAAATGGAGATGAGGGGATTCGAACCCCCGACCTCTTACATGCGAAGCAAGCGCTCTCCCAACTGAGCTACACCCCCGGGAATATCCGGCAAACATATTGTCTGCTGTCTTTCTGTGCACTATTATACCGCATCCTGTAAAAAAAGCAAATAAAATTTTTACCTGCAAAATTTTACATGCTGCCCTGTGCGCGTTGTGAAGCCGAAGTTCCGTGAACATGCTCCGCCATAATGTCATACTGCGCATACATTTTCTGAACCTCGTTTTCCAGAAGGTAATAATGGGAAATGTACGGCACGAGAAGGACAAACAGGGGAAGCGCCGCCAGGTACATTGAAGGCGCTGCGGCGATTATGGCGATACCGATGCAAAGAAGCGTCAGTATGGCAACCAGGACAGTCACAATCAGATGGACCAGCCGCTCGTGCTGAAAAAATGAAATCTGATCCAGGTGGGTTCTTAAAAGCGCCTCCCAGTCTGTATCAGGGGCGGGCTGATTTAAAATCTCGTCTATATGCCGTCTGTAAGATAATATTCTCTTTTTCATATTTAACTCCCCTCATGCGCTCCGGCGCACGCTCCAATCAGGAATAGTGTAACAAAAATCCGAAAGAATTTCAATTCCCCCGCATATCTTAAACTAATTACAGGTAACAATTCGGCGCCTCCGTCGTATTCAGCCCGGTACTGCCGATGTTCTCCCGGCAGACCGTGTGAGCACGTCGGCACTTGGCGAGGTACTTTCGAGCCTAGTGTCCGTTACGTGCGCAACCGAGCGGAAG
>CANQSE010000061.1 GCA_947626405.1 uncultured Acetatifactor sp.
CTGGTGTCCGTTACGTGCTAAGCCGAGCGGAAGCGCGTCTGCCGGGAGAACATCGGCAGTACCGGGCGTGACTTGCAGGGGAAAAGCTTAACTGTTACGAAGCTGCGGCAAAAAATATGATTCCATTTGTTTTTTAAGCGTTATTCGTATATAATATAGGGTATGGCACAGCCAAATCCATTCTCAGGAAAGGAAATTTATAACATGTATCAAATCGATTTTCATCACCCCGTTTCAGTATATTTTTTGGGAATAGGAGGCAGCGGAATGAGCAGCCTGGCTAAAATACTGCACAACGCGGGATTTCGCGTATCCGGCTCCGACGCGGCTAAGAGCGCCTATACAAATATGCTGGAAGCCAGGGGGATTACCGTATTTTATGGACAAAGGGCCAAAAATATTACAGACGATATAGACTGCGCCGTATTTACAAGCGCCGTTCATGAGGATAACCCCGAGTACGTGGCGCTTAAGGAAAAGAAAATCCCATTCCTCACAAGGGCCCAGCTTATGGGACAGATTATGAAAAACTACGAAACTCCAATAGCTGTCAGCGGAACACACGGCAAGACGACAACGACTTCCATGATCGGCGAAATTCTTTTGAAGGCCGGCCTCGATCCCACGATCTCAGTCGGCGGAATCTTAAAGACTATAAACGGCAACGCCCGGGTGGGAAACTCCGGATATTTCCTGGCGGAGGCCGATGAATATACAAACAGCTTCTTAAACTTTTTCCCAAAGATCGGCATTATTTTAAACATAGAAGAAGATCATCCCGACTTTTTTAAGGATATTTCGGATATCCGGCACTCCTTCCGAAAATTTGCGGAGCTTATTCCACAGGACGGCTGCCTTATCATAAACAACTCAATCCCGCAGAGAGCGGAGCTCACCGAAGGGCTCTCCTGCAGGGTCGTCACCTTCGGGCCCGATCAGGATTCAGATTATTACCCGCTTGATATCACGTACGATGATATGGGGCATCCCTCCTTCACCCTGCGATGTAAGGGACGGGACGACAGAAGGCTTTCCCTGAAGGTATGCGGTGAGCATAACGTGATGAACGCCATTGCGGCCGTTGCGCTGGCGGATCTAATCTCGGTTGACGAGAGTCTGACATCAGACGCCCTGGCCTCTTTCCGCGGCACGGATCGGCGTTTTGAGTACAAGGGAACCGTGGACGGAATCACCGTTATAGACGACTTTGCCCACCATCCCACCGAGATTGAAGCCACACTGAAATCCGCCCTCAAATACCCCCACAACAGGATCTGGTGCGTCTTTCAGCCCCACACCTTTACAAGGACCAAGGCTCTTTTAAAGGAAACCGCACAGGCGCTTACGCTGGCCGACAACGTTGTGCTTACCGATATCTACCCTTCCAGGGAGCCCATATCCCTGGGCGCAGAGCTGGGAATCAGCTCCGAAATACTGTGCGGGGAAATCAGGGCGCTCGGAAAAGACTGCCGCTATTTTTCAACTTTTCTTTTGGAAAATTGCATAAAAGGTGATTTGTTGATAACTATGGGGGCGGGCGATGTGCATAAAATAGGCGAAAACCTCCTCGGCATTTAGTTTTCCACATTATCCACAGGCAGGAGAATTTGTTTTTTGTCTCCCTCCTGTGGATATTTTGTTTTTTCCTGTGGATATTCCGGAAAATGTTCCGCACTTTTACCACGCTGTTTTGCACGTGTTGTTTTGACTGTTTTTTCTTTTCCACATTATTCACATTTTCCACATTTTTCCGGCATGTCGAGGCTTTTTTTCTTTCGGTAATTTGACTATTTCCTTTTTGAAATCCTTATGCTATACTGTGTCTACTGTAAGGTTTTTCCTGTTAAAGGCGCAGGCTTTTTTGCCGCCCGTTGTACACGGAAAATCCGAAACCAAGAGAAGGATGTGTGTCAGATGTCTGGTCTTATGATCTACAGGGATGAGGTTTCCGATCAAACGGCGGTGTCAAACCGCTTTATAGACGATTACATGAAGGACGCCAACGACGCCCAGATAAAAATATATTTGTATCTTCTCCGCATGATGGACGCCCATCTGGCGACAAGCGTATCCGATCTTGCGGATAAGTTCAACCATACGGAAAAGGACGTCGTGCGCGCGTTGAAATACTGGGAAAAGCTCCATCTTCTCGATCTCGATTTCGACGATAACAAGGTCCTTGTCGGCATACACATACGTGATTTGGACAATCCTTCTGCGGAGAGTCAAAGCACGCCCACGGCCGCCTTTGTGCCCGTGCCCGCGAGGGAAAAAGCCCCAGAGCCGGTTCAGCCTTCGCGCTTTGAGAAGCCCGCCTACTCCGCCGACAGACTCAGGGAATTTAAAAACAGGCAGGACACGGCACAGCTTCTCTTTATAGCCGAGTCCTACATCGGAAGGCCGCTGACGCCCTCCGAGATGAAGACGATTTTGTATTTTACTGACGTGCTCAGCTTTTCCGACGATTTGATTGACTATCTTCTGCAGTATTGCGTCGAGCGCGGCAAGAAAGATTTCAAATACATAGAGCGCGTGGCTTTAAACTGGGCGGAAGAAGGCGTCACCACGCCGCGTCAGGCTCAGAAGGTCTCAACCCGTTACGACAAAAACGTATATGCAATCATGAACGAACTTGGCAAGAGCGGCTCCCCGACGACAAAGGAGCTTGAATATATCAACCGCTGGATCAAGGAATACGGTTTCTCGCAGGACATCATATTCGAGGCGTGCCAGAGGACGGTAATGGCTACGGACAAGCACCGCTTCGAGTACGCGGAAGGGATTTTAAGCAGCTGGAGAGAGCAGAATGTGCACCACAAATCTGACATCCACAAGATCGACGATCTCTATAAGCAGCGCAGGAAGTCCGCCGCCTGTGACAGGCCAAAGCAGACAAACAGCCGTTTTAATCAGTTTACACAAAACAATTACGATTTTGACGCCCTTGAGCGCGAGCTTTTAAGCAATTAACGAAACGGACACATAAGGAGAAGCAAAGTGTCACTCAGCAATTCCCAGTATGAGGCTATCGAAAGAGAATACGAGCGCAACCGCGACTCAAACCGCAGGCTCCTGGAAGCCAGACGCAGTGAGGTCTACAGCGCCGTTCCCGCTTACCGCGAGCTTGACGAGTCCGTGGGAGCCATCTGTGCCGCGTCGGCAAGACAAATGCTTGACGGGGATGCCGGAGCGCGCGCGGCGCTCAGGGAAAAGCTCGCGGACATATCAAAGCGCCGTTCCATTCTCCTTACTCAGGCAGGGTTTCCGTCCGATTACCTGGATCCTGTCTATACCTGTGCGGACTGCCGCGACAGCGGTTACATCACTGACGAGTCGGGAGCAAGGACAAAATGCCGGTGTTTCCGCCAGCGTGAGCTGTCAGTGCGATACGCGCAGTCAAACATACAGGACATTATAAAACGGGATAATTTTTCAACGCTCTCTTATGAATATTATCAGGGCGACGATCTGCAGCGTTTCAGCTTAGCTGTTGAAATCAGCAGAGATTTTGTTGAAAATTTCAAAAAACGCTACCGAAATCTCTTTTTTTATGGTACAGTAGGTACTGGTAAAAGTTTTTTGTCGGGCTGTATAGCCAACGAGCTGCTGCAGGCGGGATTTTCAGTTATATATTTCAGCGCGTCAGGATTTTTTGACCGTCTGGCCGGATACGCTTTCGACGCGAAATCGCGGGAAGCGCTTCAATCGTTTTATGAAGATATATATCAGTGCGATCTGCTGATTATCGACGATCTGGGAACGGAAATGACAAACAGCTTTGTCACCTCCCAGTTATTTTCCTGTCTGAACGAGCGCGGGCTGAGAAAAAAATCCGTCATTATCTCTACAAACCTGAATCTTGAGGATCTCAGGGACCGTTATTCCGACAGGATTTTTTCAAGGGTCACAAGCAGTTTTTCCCTCTGCAAGCTGACCGGTCCGGATATCCGCATTTACCGTAAGCGTATGAAAAATCATTGACGAAAGGAAAGGGATCATTCATGGGCAACCGTGGGGAAAAGAGGAACCTTGAGACCATTCCGGTAGGATCTCTCGGTATTATTGCGCTGGAGGGATGCAGATCCCTTGGCGAAAAGGTTGACAGCTATCTTGTGAAATGGAGGGCGGAAAGAGAGAGCGAGCACAAGGATTCCCTTGCTTTCTCCGGCTACCAGAGGGATTCTTATCTTCTGGACGCAAAGGTTCCGCGATTCGGCTCAGGAGAGGCAAAGGGCATGATTCTTGAATCGGTGCGCGGCGACGATCTTTATCTCCTTGTGGATGTGTGCAATTACTCTTTGACATATTGTCTGCGCGGCCATTTAAACCACATGTCCCCCGACGATCATTATCAGGATCTGAAGCGCGTAATAGCGGCGCTGGGCGGCAAGGCCCGCCGCATCACGGTTATCATGCCGTATCTCTATGAAAGCCGCCAGCACAAGAGGGCTTCGCGGGAATCCCTTGACTGCGCCCTGGCTCTGCAGGAGCTGGTCCAGATGGGCGTCGACAACATTATAACCTTTGACGCCCACGATCCAAAGGTCCAAAACGCCATACCGCTGCACGGCTTTGAGACCGTCCAGCCGGCTTACCAATTTATCAAGGGACTGCTCAAAAACGTAAGAGATCTGAAGCTTGACACGGACCATATGATGATTATAAGCCCCGACGAGGGAGGCATGAGACGCGCCATTTATATTGCAAACGTGCTCGGTCTTGACATGGGTATGTTTTATAAAAGAAGGGATTACACCCGCATCGAAGACGGACGCAATCCCATAGTTGCCCATGAGTTTCTCGGCACCAGCGTCGAGGGAAAGGACATGATTATCATCGACGATATGATATCGTCGGGTGAAAGCGTTCTCGAGGTTGCGGCTCTTTTAAAGGAGCGGAAGGCAGGCAGGGTTTTCGTCTTTTCCACCTTCGGTCTCTTTACAAACGGGCTGGACAAGTTCGACAAGGCGTATGAAAAGGGCATGATTGACAGAGTCCTCACAACAAACCTCATCTATCAGCCCCCCGAGCTTCTCGAGCGTAAATGGTACATTAACTGCGATATGAGCAAATATATCGCTTATATAATCGACACTCTCAACCACGACTCATCCATCAGCGACCTGTTAAATCCCAACGAAAGGATTCAGCAGATTGTGGCAAGGTACAAAAACGGCGAACTTAAGTGACAGTCATTCTGTCACCTGCGCACATACGTCAGAAAGCAGTTGCCGTTTTCGCTGAAATACTCTCTGGAATCATTTAAGCCCATCTTGTGGAGCCGTCCAAGCGCCGGCTCCAGCAGGATGGTGTTGTACTCGTCAAATCCCGTTATTAAAACGGCCTCCCCGTCTTTCATAAGCGCAATCACGGGTATGTTCCTGTTCACGTAATAAAGTACCGCATCCAGGCTGCAGCCTGTCAGATCAAGAACCTGCGCATCCTCGAGATTCTCCTCCAGTATCTCTTTCACCGACTTTCCGCCGCTGAGCAGGTACGTGGAATTACGCACCAGCCCTTCATAACCGAAGATCGCGTCCAGGCACACCGAAAGACTAGTCTGTCCGTCTTCCGGCTCCGTCTCTCTGATTGCAGATATCTGGTTCCTTGGCTCCCTGTTTCCCTTTATCCATATATAGTCGCCGTTTTCGTCAACCACAACTCCCGAAATTTCATTCGCCCTGTTTACCGCTGACGCGGGCGCAGTATATATGTCGGTTACGCCATAGGGACCATACACGTAATAAAGCCGCTCCTTGTCGCCGCCCGGCAGGACAAGCTCTCTCCCGCCCTCGAAAACTACCTCCTTGGGATTTAATATCTTGATTGTTTCGCCGTTTATCTGGCTCTTGGTGCGGATCTGGACATAGCGCTCATATATGTCAATGTCCGCGGTCACAATCTCGTTCGCTCCGGTCTCAGTCTCGGTATTATTCATAATCTGATCCCCGGACGTCTCCGTATATTCCCCCGTATCAAGCTTTTTGCTGCGCTCCAGGGAAATCTGGTTGCCCGACACCTTTATATCGGTGATATATATACCTTCCTGCCTGTATTCCTTCAAAACCCTGCCGTCCGAGCCCGCAATACACAGCTTGTACATGGGATAGAAAACGTGTCCTGAATTTTCCTCCTTTATGTCTTCCAGCTTTGCCACTCCGTAAATGATATCCTCCTCCATAAAGCCCAGCGGAATTATGGCCTCGTCCCTTTCGACCTCGATCCTCTCCGCCTGTTCCGTGCTGAGATTCCTTATGTTCATCGCCCTGCTCAGGCTTATATCCTGATCCTCGGTCCACACAAGGATCTTATTGTTTGCGGACACGTGCAGGCTCCCGTCACGGCTTACCTTTATTAACGGGGTGCAGACCCTGTCGGTATAATCAATCTCATACACGGTATTGTCAAGCTTAAGATAAAGCTTTCTGTCCCTGTTTAAGTAAAGAAGGTTCTCCATCTCAGCCGCAATTACAGAGTACGGTTTTTCACATGGAATATACAGAAGCTCCTCTATAGTGTTTAAGCTGCTGTTGAACGCATATAGCTGAATCCCTACTTCTCCTTCATGCCTGCCCCTGTTCATATAACCGTACAGGGCAAAGCAGATGTTTCCGCCCTCGTCAACATCCAGAATCTTAATGGCATGCTGATCGTAAAGCGTTCGCCAGTCCGCGTGAGCGCTGTCGTAAAAACTGAAAACCACCGTCAGCTTGTTCGATGCCGCGTTGTAGCTTAGAAGCTGTCCCGCCTCCTGGAATACAACCGTATCCCCGTCTTCACTTTCTGTCATCGGGACATTCTCCGACGTGATCCCGAGAAGGATCTTGTCGTTTGCATACATCCTCTCCGTATCGGGGATCTGCGTCATATTGCGCTGATAGTCAAGCAGGTACATTCTGTCCGGTGTGTAGCGGATCCTGAAATGCTCCTGCACAATATAGTAAGAAACATTCCCGCTGTCGTTAGCGGTTGACACAATGTAATCCAACAGGAAAGAGGCCGTCTGTCCGGCAATCTCCGTAAGGCGCACGACGGGCTCCGCCACCTCCCTTACCGGCAGATCCCCCCACGTTATCTGACGGAAGCTGCTGTGAATGTTTACATTGTGAAAAGAGCTGTTGTCCTCAAGCTGTGAGTCTGTCTCGAGATATTTGGTGAGCTCCCGCGCCGCGTCCCTGTCGTAGAGCCTGCGGTGAAAATCAAGCACATACTCAAGCTTTTCCCCGGTATTTAACCTGTCGCTCCAGATCGCCTTTGTGTGATAATAGACCTGCTGGAGATCATCAAGCTCAAGCACTACCGTAAGCGAATAATATGTGTCCTTATCAATCAGGTCCTTAAGCGCAATCTCCCCCCGTATCCTTCCGCCTTCGTTCTCATACTCCTCAAGCATTGTGTCCTCGACGAGCCTGGAGCCGTCGGAGCTTCTCACCTGAACAGAGATACCTGTCACATTGCGCCCAAAGGTATCTACCACAAATTCCGTGTTCCTGTTCTCTCCCAGAACCGTCACCGTATCACGCATAAGCGCGGGATCCATGGGCATTTTATAGCCGTGGAGCTGATTGTACTCCATCCCGTCCAGTTCAAAGGAAACCAGCGGAAAAGAGGCATCAGCCATCTCCATTGTCAGATTGTCGTGTCCTCTATTCATCACCCTGCCGGCCACTACCAGCCCCAACAGGAAAGCGGCCGCAAAGACCAACAGCTTAATCACGCTTTTTTTCATAAAAGCTCCTTCAACACGGGACTAACATGCAAAAACTCAGTAATTTCATCAATGGATGTCTTTTTATGGCGCATCCCTTTCCCCTTTACCGCCCGTATCATCAGATTTTTAGGCGTATGCTCCATGTCGATAAATTCAAGAATCTGTGTGTCGTACCCCTGCTGCTCCAGCAGACAGGCGCGGAGGGCATCGGTTATCAGCGCGGCGATCCGCTCCCTGATGACACCGTATTTCAGCACCGGTCTTAAAATATCGCAGTTAATCTGAGCGTTCAGCTCATGCTGGCAGCATGGAACCGCCATTATTACCGACGCGCCCCATTTTACCGCTTTCTCCAGAGCGTAATCCGTGGCCTTGTCACAGGCATGCAGCGAAACCACCATGTCAACCTGATTGGCGCCCTCATATCCGTTTATGTCGCCCTGCTCAAAATGCAGGCCGTCGTATCTTAGCCTGTCCGCCAGCTCGCTGCAGTGTGCAATCACATCCGCTTTCAGATCCAGCCCCGTTATATCCACATCTCTGCCCTGCATGACATGAAGATAATAGTACATCGCAAACGTCAGATACGACTTGCCGCAGCCAAAGTCAATAATGCGCAGCGTTCTGTCCGTCGGGAGTCTGTCCGTTATATCTTCTATAAATTCCAGATAGCGGTTAATCTGCCTGAACTTGTCGTAACGGGCTTTGACGACATGCCCTTCGGGAGTCTGGACTCCCAGACTGACCAAAAAATCCACGGGGCGGTCCTGAGGCAGAATATACTTTCTCTTTCTGTTGTGATTAAGCTCATCTGACGGCCTGTCCTTCCCGCGGACATCCTTTTGCTTTATACGTATCGTCGCTTTTCCCTTTTTGCTCACCAGCACGGACGCCTCGAGGGAAACGCTCTCGATCTGTGCCTGACGGAACATCCCGTTCATATATTCCGTAAGCTTCTCCGTCATTTCTTCCGCAGTCCGGTTTTTGTGAAATACCTGGCAGGATCGGTACAGCGTCTCCTGAAAAAACAGCCTCTCCTTTACAAGCACAGGGCGGATGCTTATTTTTTCCGCCCTGGCCGGATCCCTGCGCCGCTGAGCGTCATACGGATCAAATCCCTGTCAAGCGTCTGCCGAAACAACTCCTGTAATTCCATGATTGTCTTTCCTTAACTGGCAGTCACAGTATAACCCTTCTTGTGCCGCTGTGTCTGCGCTTATAAATTTCAAGAAACAGCAGCACCTGTATCATATCGTGCTGCGGCGGTTTTTCTTCTTCCTGTTCCAGTATGCTGCAAATCGTACTCACCAGATTCTGCAGACAATATCTGTCCGGATACTCATCATAGATCATGCTGCCCTCATAATCCTGTCTGTCCAGAATTTCGGCAATTCTGTAATGATACCTCCTGACATCAGCAGGATAGAGCTGCTGAAAATACTCCAGATCCCTGAGAGCCATCGCTTCCTGTCCCGGCCTTAAATATCCAGGACAGGTCATATAAAAAGGAAGGGGCCCATTCCAGCCCCTTGCCATACCGTCCGGCAGCGGCTGCATCAAATCAGATCGAATCTCCATATGCGCACCATAAGTTCTTTTACACAATATATGCACATTCCATCCGTTTGTTACACCGCCGCAAAACCGGGCGCTTTTGTTTACTTTAAAACCTCAATTCGGGCTATCGCCCTCTC
>CANQSE010000062.1 GCA_947626405.1 uncultured Acetatifactor sp.
CTTATAGTACACCCGGTACTTGGCGGCCCCGGACACCTTGCCCCAGCTGATCTTCACGCCGCCGTTGACGTTTTCGATCTTGCTCACCTTCGGGGCGGCCAGCTTCGTCGGGGCCTTAGGGGTCGCCGTGGGCTTTGTGCTCATGATGGTTCTGGATGTGGCGCTGTCGTAGCTATTGTATGATGAGACTTGCGCAGTTGATGTCGCTTGCAAGATCGTACAATTTACCGGTTTTAAGCCCTACTACCTTGGGGCGCAGGCAGTTTTCGGGATTGTTTTCAACCACCTTTGCCCTTTCGCCGTTTGAGAGCATGACAATACTGTCAACTGAATAGAGAATAACGCTGCTCAGGAAGCTTTTCATTGCTTCAAAATCAAGCTCTCCGGTCATTGACATTATCATCTCTATGGCGACGCCTTTTGGGAACCCTTTTTTGTAGGGGCGTTCCGTGACAAGAGCGTCATATATATCCGCCACGGAGATTATTTTTGCATAGGGATGGATCTTGTCCGCGGTAGAGCCCAGAGGATATCCCTTGCCGTTTATTTTTTCGTGGTGCTGGAGAACTCCGCGCATAATTCCGTCGGAAAATTCGTTTCTTTTTTTAAGAATTTCAAAGCCGAAAAGCGTATGCTGCTTCATCAGGGCAAATTCTTCGTCGGTGAGACGTCCCGCCTTGTTGAGCACCTCGTTTGGAATCTTGGACTTACCCACATCGTGAAGCAGACCGGATATGCCGAGTTCGTGGATATCCCTGTCGCTCAGTCCGTGTTTTTTCCCTACGATCATGGCCATGGTGGCTACGTCCACGCTGTGTTTGAAGGTGTATTCGTCGCTGACCTTCAGCATGCTGATGTCGATGGCCACGGCGTCGTTGTCAACAATCGCCGACATAAGCTCGTTTGCAACATTGTTTGTCGCCTCGGAGAAATTGGCGTCGTCGGTATGGCTGTATAAAAACTGGATGCCCTCGCCCACTCTTTGGCGGACGTCCTCGGTGAGCTTAACCTTGGCGCGATCCTCCACACGGCTTTTTTCGATAAGCTCTTTTGTGTATTGCGGGATCTGAAGCTCAAGCTCATCGTCGTCGGGCTCGCCCTCCTGTATATAGACACCGCCGATTCCCTTGCCCTGAAGGTAATCAATATGGAAATCGTCCAGATATGCGCCTTTTTCGATCAGGGAACGGCCTGTTCCGTCCACGATGGACTGGTCAATTTTCATGCCTTCTTTTAACAATCGCGTACTTATAAATTTTCTTTTGACTGCCATGTAATACCCCGCTGACCTGGTGACTGTGCCCGTTGACGAATCAAATATCAAATTAAATGCCGAATCAGGTATCGAATCAAATACCGAATTAAATACCGAATCAGGTATCAAATCAAATACCGAATCAAATACCGAATCAGGTATCATTTCAATTATAACTGTAACAAATTATAACACAGCGGACGTGCTCCTGCAATGAATACTTTTGCTGGAAAATTTGTAAGCGTTCAGCCTTTCCCTTGCCCTTTCCCTTGCAAGTCACGCCCGGCACTGCCGATGTTCTCCCGGCAGACGCGCTTTCGCTCGGTTGCGCACGTAACGGACACCAGGCTCGAAAGTACCTCGCCAAGTGCCGACGTGCTCACACGGTCTGGCGGGAGAACATCGACATTACCGGGCTGAATACGGAGGAGGGCTGAACTAATAGGAATCGCGCTTTCGCTCGGTTGCGCACGTAACGGACACCAGGCTCGAAAGTACCTCGCCAAGTGCCGACCGCTCACACGGTCTGTCGGGGGAACATCGACATTACCGGGCTGAATACGGCGGAGGGCTGAACTGATACGAATATTCCTGCGGGAAAGCTGCAATATCTTGCTAAGCAGAGTGATATATGATAAACTTGAGAGCAGTATTGCGGTCGATAAAGACGGGAGGAAAATATGAGACTGATTATGGTACGGCACGGAGATCCCGATTATAAAAAAGATTCCCTGACGGAAAAAGGATGGCGTGAGGCCGAACTTCTCGCGGACAGGATGGCGGGTTTAAATGTGAAGGAATTTTATGTGTCGCCTTTGGGACGAGCAAGGGACACGGCATCACTGACTCTTGAAAAAATGAACCGGACAGCGACGGTATGCGACTGGCTTCAGGAATTTCCCGTGAGGATCATGCGGCCTGACGTTAAGGAGCGCAGAGCGATAGCCTGGGACTGGCTGCCGCAGGACTGGACGGTTTATCCGGAATTTTTTGACAGGGAAGGCTGGATGAGTCAGGCTGCCTTTGCGGAGGCCGGAGTGGGGGATGAGTACCGCATGGTGACAGAAAGCTTTGACAAGATTCTTGCGGAGCATGGATATTGCCGCGACGGTTTGATTTATCGGGCGGAGCGTCCCAATCGTGATACGCTTGTGTTTTTTTGCCATTTCGGACTTATATGCGTACTGCTTAGCCATCTTATTAATGTGTCGCCAATGGTCCTGTGGCACGGGACCTGTGCGCCGCCCACATCCGTTACTACAGCCATAACTGAGGAGCGCAGACAGGGAAAGGCTGTTTTCAGGGTAAACGGGTTTGGAGATATATCACATCTTTACGCGGCGGGTGAGGAACCTGCCTTTTCAGCCAGATTTTGCGAGACTTACGACGATACGTGGGAGCGTCATGACTGACGCGGAAGTATCGTGTTTATATGTATGATGGATGAGATGTAGCAGTTCAGCCTCTCCGCCGTATTCAGCCCGGTAATGTCGATGTTCTCCAGACAGACCGTGCGTGCACGTCGGCACCTGGCGAGGTATTTTCGAGCCTGGTGTCCGTTACGTGCTAAGCCGAGCGGAAGCGTGTCTGTCGGGAGAACATCGGCAGTGCCGGGCGTGACTTGCAGGGAAAAGGCTGAACGGTCACCACAGAAAAACTCAAAGAGAGAGAAACTTGTTGACAGCTCGCAGCATGTGTGTTATTTTAAATTCGCAAGTATGTCGAGATTCGACATGTCGAGCAAAGATATATCCGATTGCAGAACTGTAATCATGATATTCCGTCAGTTAAACGGCGGACTATGGGGCAGCGGCACAGTGGAGCGGTAAATCATGGAATGACGGCACAGTGGGGTGGCGGCATGGGGCGGCACAGTGAGGCGGCAGCATGGAGCGGTTTGAGCGGCGGAAACGGTAAGGGGAAACGATTTGGAAAAGAACCTGAAGAAAAAATATATTCCTATGACGGAGACGACATATTATACGCTTCTGGCTCTGACAAAGCCAAGACACGGTTATGCCGTCATGCAGTATGTGAAAAACCTGACAGAAGGGCGAGTCGTACTTGGCACCGGAACGCTTTATACTATTACGGGCAGGATGGCGGCCGACGGCGTTGTGTCGTACACGACGGACGAAAAGGGAAGGAAGGCGTATCTCGTCACGGAGGACGGAATCGAGCTTCTCAAGATTGAGACGGAGCGTCTTAACAGGCAGCTTGAGGACGGGCGGAGAATTTTGGGGACGGGGGGTATTTTCCTGTCTGAAATTATTAAGATTCCACATAGAGGAAGGAGCGGAAAATGGTACTGGAATTAAAGGATATCTACAAGAGCTTCGGGGAAAAGGAGGTTCTTCACGGCGTCAGCCTGAGTGTGGAGAACGGAAAGGCGCTGGGATTTCTTGGAAGAAACGGGGCGGGGAAGACAACCACAATCCGTATTCTTATGGATGTTTTCCGCGCAAACAGCGGGGAGATTCTGCTGGATGGGAAAAAGTTTGTCCCTGGAAAGCACAGGATCGGCTATCTGCCTGAGGAGAGAGGACTTTATCCCAAGCGTAAGGTGATGGATCAGATGATCTTTCTCGGCACACTTAGAGGCATGAAGGGACGGGAAGCGAAGGAAAGCGCGGAGCGCTGGCTGAAACGTCTGGAGGTGGATATGTACGCCGACAAGAAGCTGGAGACATTGTCAAAGGGAAATCAGCAGAAGGTACAGCTTGCGTCCACGCTGGTACATGATCCGGAGATCGTGATTCTGGATGAGCCGTTCAGCGGTCTGGATCCGGTAAACGCGCAGATCTTAAAGGATGTGGTTAACGAGCTGATCGCACAGGGTAAGATTGTGATCTTTTCAAGCCACCAGATGAACTACGTTGAGGAATTTTGCGACTACATAACCATAATCGACAAAGGGCGTGTGACGCTCGACGGAGATCTTAAGGAGATAAAGAGAGAATATGGCAGAAACAGGCTGATTCTTGCGGCGGATGACGTGCCGCCCGCAGAGCTTTGCCAGCGGGCACAGCAGGTGCTTGAGGGACTTGCGCGTGTCTTTGAGGTAAAAAAAGAATTTCTCGTACTTGAGCTTTCGGAGGGCCCTGACCGCAGAAAGATTCTTGAGCGTCTGGCGGGCTCTGATCTGCAGGTTGAGATGTTCGGAAGATATGAGCCTTCTCTTAACGATATTTTTGTTGCAAAGGTGGGAGAAGAAAGCAGCGATGAGAGCAAATAAGAAAGCAGGGGATTCTGGACACGGATTGTATGTCCGCCTGAACGGACAGGGGGTTTAAGAATGAGAAAATTCGGGATTGTTTTAAAATATGAACTGAAAGAGTATTTAGCCAATAAAGGTTTTATGGCTGTCACAATCATTTTGACGGTGGTGGGCATTTTGATAATGTTCCTTCCGAGGGTGTTTGACATGTCGGACTTTACGGGTGTACAGGTTGTTGAAAAAGATACCTCAGGCGATACCGACACCGTGGATGACGGGGAGAAGGATCTGTATCTGTACTATGACGAGAAGGGGATTGTGGACGAAGCTTTGCTGACGCAGATGATGCCGGGCGCTGACTGGCAGAAAACCGAAAGCAGGGAGGAGCTTGTGAGTCTGGTAGGCCGCGAAGGACTTTCAGAATCCGGGGCCGGTGAATCGTCCGCGCTGGAGAGCGACGGGCGCACGCCGCAGGCAGGGTATGTCATAACCTCTGAGACTTCCTACGAATATTATGTGTACAATAAGTCCATGTCGGACAACAATACCTATATGTTTGATGAGGTTATGCGTCAGCTCTATCGCAACGAATACAGCAAAGAGCGCGGATGGGACATCGACGAGATACAGGCTATGTATCAGGTCCCAATCACGGTGGAAGAAAAGGTGCTCAACAAGAATAACAGCGAAAATTTCTGGTACTGTTATATTCTGATAATTGCCATATATATAATAATTGTGCTGTACGGACAGATGATAGCGGTCTCCGTAACAAACGAAAAGAGCAACCGTGCAATGGAGGTCTTAGTGACAAGCACGCATCCAAACAGCCTGCTTTTCGGAAAGGTCATTGCGGGAGCTGTGGGCGGATTGCTGCAGTCGGGGCTGATACTTGGAGGATTCCTGATCTCCTACAAGGCAAACAGGGATGTCTGGGGAGGCCAGCTTGATATGTTTTTCAATGTGCCGGGTGATGTGCTGATAGCATTTGCGCTGTTTGGCATCGGCGGATATCTGTTCTATGCTTTTTTGTACGGCGCAATGGGAGCGCTGGTCAGCAAGACGGAGGATGTGAGCAAAAGCTCGAGCGGACTTATGGTGATTATCCTTGTGGTTTACTTCTTCGCGCTGAGTCAGCTCAGCGACATTGAGGGACCCATCGTCAAGGTGCTTTCATTTCTTCCCATAAGCTCTTACAGCACCATGTTTGCGCGGATTGCAATGGGAAGCGTGGCGTTGTGGGAGGTAGTCGTCTCCTTTGTGATTCTGGTGGTTTCCATTCTGGCAGTGGGAGCGCTTGGAGCTAAAATCTACCGCATGGGCACCCTGAGATACGGCAATACGGTGAAGCGCAAAACCGTGCTTAAGGAGCTGAGAAAGCAGAAATAAACACAGATTCTTTAGTGTGCGCATAGGATATTGTGAATGACGGCGATTGGAAAAGGGCTGTTTTATGGCTGATTGTACAGACAGGATTTTATCCAACGACTATTACGACATTATCACAGACTATCCTGTGCGCATCCCGCAGAATGACGATGATGACCTTTGTTTTACCGGCATAGATAATCTTTACAGCATTATATATTTGAGCAGATCGGACGTGGCGGATCCCGACAGCTATTTCTTTGAGTATCGCAGCGTTCCAAAGCTGTACGGTCTTATGCAGGACGGACCGATTTACGGGGGATTTGATCCAAACAGCCTTATTGTGAGCGGCATTACCCAGGTACAGCGGGAGCCGCTTTCTCTTACCGGAAAAGGATGCGTCATCGCCGTTATCGACACGGGTGTGGATTACACAAACCCTATATTTTTAAATGAGGACGGCAGCAGCCGGATCCTTGCCATATGGGATCAGACCATACAGACGGGAACGCCTCCGGCGGGATTTTACTACGGCACGGAATATACACGCGAGGATATTGACATGGCGTTAAATTCCGACGATCCCTACAGTATCGTGCCGAGCATTGATGAAAACGGGCACGGAACGGCAGTGGCGGGAGTGGCTGCCGGAAGCAGGATACGGAACGGATTAGGCTATCTTGGCGCCGCTCCGCAGGCCGATATCGTAATAGTAAAGCTGAAGGAATGTAAACAGTATTTCAGGGATTTTTATATGATTCCACAGGATGTCCCCGCGTTTCAGGAAAACGACATAATGCTGGCGGCCCAGTATGCGGATTCCTTTGCCGACACTTTCAGAAGGCCTGTTGTCATCTGCCTGGGACTAGGGACAAACAGCGGGGATCACACGGGAAGCTCCGCGTTGTCACGGTACCTGGAGTCTATCGCGGTGAAGCGCAGCCGCGCCGTTGTTCTTGGAGGCGGCAATGAGGGAAATTCCAGACATCATTTTCAGGGCAGCCTTAACAGACTTCAGGCCGCAACCGGCAGCGTACCGGTTGAGGTTCGCGTGGAGCAGGGGGCGGATGGATTTTTCCTGGAGCTCTGGGGAGGCATACCCGATGTGTTTACAATATCCGTGCGCTCTCCGGGCGGAGAGACAATCCCGCCGTTAAGACTTGGCATAAGCGACACCATAACATATGGCTTCGTGTACGAAAGAACGAGTATAACGGTAGCGGGAACTCTGGTCGAGCCCGCTTCGGGCGAGGAGCTGATCCAGCTTCGCGTACAGGATCCGACGCCCGGTATCTGGACCTTTCTGGTTGAAAATTCAGGTGATATGCAAAACGGGGAGTTTCATCTGTGGCTGCCAATTTCACAGTTTTTAAGCGCACCTGTCTATTTTCTTGAATCTACGCCTTATATCACATTGACGGAGCCCGCAATGGCTATGGACGCGATCAGCGTTTCCGCCTATGATGCGGCAAACAACAGTTTTTATATCGAATCCGGCAGAGGGTATTCGCGTACGGGAGCCATACGGCCCGATTTCGCGGCTCCGGGAGTGGATGTGTTTACCTTTCGGGGGAGGGAGTCAGGCACTTCTTTTTCCGCTGCAATCACGGCAGGAGCGGTGGCACAGTTTATGCAGTGGGCCGTGGTGGAGGGAAATAATCCTCTGGTCGAGAGCAGGGAGATAAAAAATTATTTTATCCGCGGAGCGTCAAGGAGCGCGGGAATAAATTATCCGAACAGGGAATGGGGTTACGGACGCCTTAACATGGTGGGAGTGTTTGAGGCCCTTATCGGCGTGTGAAAAATCCTGTTGTTTAAAAGTAGACATAATGATAAAATTAAATAAACTGTATTTTATACGGAAAAAGGAGGTAAGGCCTTATGATACTTTATGTGGACGGAGCAGCGCCAAGAGACGGCAACGGCAGCAGGGAAATGCCCTTCAAGCACATCGACACCGCGGCGAAGGCGGCGTGCGCGGGCGACGAGGTTATTGTGGCGCCGGGGATTTACCGCGAATACGTGGATCCGATAAACGGCGGCACCGAGGACGCGCGGATCGTTTACCGCAGCCAGGTTCCTCTCGGGGCGGTCATTACCGGAGCGGAGGAAGTAAAATCCTGGAAGAAATATCGTGAAACCGTATGGGTATGCCGGATCCGCAACGGGGTTTTCGGTAACTATAACCCTTATACGACGGTTGTGGGCGGAGACTGGTATTTTGCTCCCGCTGTGAGACACACCGGAGCGGTTTACTTAAACGGACGCCAGCTCTACGAGACGGAAACTCTTGAGGAGTGCGTCCGCGGAGAGGTTTACCCGCCCTCATGGGAGCCGGAATATTCCGTTTACAAATGGTATACCGAGCAGGACGGCGACGAGACCGTGATCTATGCAAATTTCCATGATTATGACCCCAACCGGGAAAACGTGGAAATAAATGTCCGCCGCAACTGCTTTATGCCCTCCAAAACCGGAGTGGGATACATAACCTTTGCCGGATTCAGGGTTGAGAAGGCGGCCACGACATGGGCCCCTCCCGCCGCGTATCAGGACGGTATGATAGGCCCTCACTGGTCGAAGGGATGGATCATCGAGGACTGCGAGATCAGCAACAGCAAGTGCTGCGGCATTTCGCTGGGAAAGTATTACGATCCGGAGAACGATCATTATTTTACACTGAAACATGTAAAAAGCCCGACTCAGATGGAACGCGATGCAGTGTGCCGCGGTCAGTACCACGGATGGCTTAAGGAGAACGTGGGGAGCCATATTGTGCGCAGGTGTCACATCCATCACTGCGAGCAGGCGGGTATTGTCGGGCGCATGGGATGCGTGTTCAGCATTATCGAGGACAACCATATCCATAATATCAACAATATGCAGCAGCTTGGAGGCGCGGAGATCGCGGGCATCAAATTCCACGCCGCAATCGACGTAATTTTCCGCCGAAACCACATCCACCACTCCACAATGGGAATATGGTGCGACTGGCAGGCACAGGGAACGCGTATCACACAGAACCTTCTGCACGACAATCAGTCTCCTGCCAACACTCCTCAGGCTCCGGGCGCAATGATGAGTCAGGACATTTTTGTGGAGGTGGGGCACGGTCCTACACTCATAGACAACAATATTATGCTTTCAGGGGCATCGGTGCGAATTGCGACACAGGGCATCGCATGCGTACATAACCTGATTGCCGGTGCATTTACGGCGGTGGGCGGCGGAACTGACAATATTGTCAACGGAGTCAATCAGCCGCGCTACACGCCATATCATATCCCTCACCGCACTGAGGTCGCGGGATTTATGACAATCCTTCATGGAGACGATCGTTTTTACAACAACATCTTTATTCAGAACCGCCCTGTCGAGCAGGCGCAGGTAAAGGAAGACATGGGCTTCAGAATGGCTGACAATCAGCAGGTCGGAACTGAGGTGTTTAACGATTATCCTACGTATGAGCAGTGGATTAAAAATTTTGAACTTGACAAGCCGGCAAACATGATGAAGCTTCAGGAGTATCATTTCGCACAC
>CANQSE010000063.1 GCA_947626405.1 uncultured Acetatifactor sp.
CCGCCATAGCTTTTGTATTTCTCCAGAAACAGCTCGGGCCTTGCAAGGCGGAATTTGTATATGCTCTGTTTTACGTCTCCCACCATGAACCTGTTAAACACGCCGTCGTCCTCTCCGGAGACGGCTGCCAGAAGATATTCCTGCACAAGATTGCTGTCCTGGTACTCGTCTATCAATATCTCTTTAAAATGCTGCCTGTATTCGAGCGCGACCCGTCCCGGACGGCGCTCCCCTCTCTCTCCCTCATACAGGATATCAAGTGCAAAATGCTCAAGATCCGAAAAATCCACCGTCCGGCGCTCCCTCTTTTTCTCCGCCATGCGGCGGTCGAAAGCAAGCGTCAGATCCACCAGAGTGCAAAGCGGCTTACCGCACGCCTCGCTCTGTGCGGAGTAAAGCTCCGGCGGAGTGGCAAAGTATCTGTCCTCCATTTTGCGGAGCATATCCTTTACCTTTAATCGAAGCCTCTTTGCCAGTTCGCGCTTCCAGCCCGACACCGAGTCGTCCTTTTGTGACGAAAGCCTCGCAAACTGTATTCCGGAAATCCTTTCCGAGTAGTCTTTAAACGTCCGGCAGTCCGAAAGCGCCTTCAGGCCGTCAAGCTCTGCTTCTATGGAAGCAGCGTACATATACGGACCGTCAGGCTCCATACAAAGCTCCTTCGCACGGCTCAGCTTGCCCACGGCTCCCTGCATCATCCTGTCTATGTGATCGAGAAGATACTTCCCCCAAAGGGAATCCTCCGGACGGCATCCCTCTTTTTCATAATCTTTTTTTCTGTCTTCGAGCCACTCAGCAGGCCACGGGAACGAAGCCGCATAGCGGGAAAGGTTCAAAATATGGTTTTCCAGCGCGCTCTCCTTACCTCCGTGGCAAAAGTATTCCACGCAGAAAAGGAAATCGGGATCCGCGCTTTTAAAGCTCTCCTCGAGCAGCTCTCCCATAACCTCCTGCTCCATGAGCCTTATCTCTCCCTCGTCCGCAATGCGGAAGGACGGGTCAAGACCGATCTCATTAAAATGATTCCGCAGAAGAAACAGGCAGAAGCTGTCTATTGTTGTGATCTGGGCGTTGTGGATCAGTGTTGCCTGGCGCTGGATATGCTCGGACTCAGGATTAGCCGCCAGTCTTTCGGCAATTCCAGCCGAGATCCGCTCGCGCATCTGGGCGGCGGCGGCATTGGTGAAGGTAACGACAAGAAGCCTGTCGATATCAACAGGTTTCGTCTCGTCGCACACCATCTTTACGATCCTCTCTGTAAGGACCGCCGTCTTTCCGCTGCCCGCCGCTGCCGACACGAGGATGTTTGAATCTCTGAAATTGATCACATTCTGTTGTTCCGGTGTAAATTCAATAGCCATTTTCCCTGCCGCTTACTCCAATCCGTCCCTGTCTGTCTCTGCACGCATCTTCTGTATCGCCGTCTCCGTATCCATATCCTCCAGGATCCGTTTTTCACACCCCGGAATTGACGGCTCAAATCCGCATACATTTTTATATGCACAGTATGTACATGCTTCCTCTGTTCCCATTTCGTAAGGATTTAAGGCTATCCCTCCGTTCAGGATCCCGCGGCCTATGCCTGCCACCTTCCGGTTTACATACTCCGATACCGTTTTCAGGTCTTCCCCGCTCATCAGCGATGACCTTGCCGAGAAGCTTCCGTCTTTTTTTCTTTCCACCGGAATCACGTCCGACTTACCTTCCATTGTGCCGTCAAGCCGCTCCACAATTCCCGGCGCATCGTTTACCAGTCCGTTCATTCTGAGACGGGCTGCAATCTGTTCGTTGATCTGCTCCTCCGTAAGCTCCACCGGACACTCCACAGCCGGATCGTCGATGTGATAATAAAGCAGTGCGGCGGGAATTATCTCCTTATCGGGATGCTTTCTCTTTTCCAGCTCCATTCCGGCGTTCATGTAGACCACAAGCTGCAGCTGCAGCCCATAGTACAGCGCCGCCAGATCAAAACTCCTGCTGCCCGATTTGTAATCTATAACCTTCACATACACGTTCCTGTCGTCCTCGTCCACGTCGATGCGGTCAATCCTGCCCCTGATCCGCATGCGCTCCCCTTCGGACAGCGATACATTCACCGACTCCAGATCGTCCGTAAACCTGAACGACAGCTCGTAGGATTCCGGCCGGAAGGTTCCCTTTAAAAGCTGCCGCTTCAGGGTGAGCACCGTGCGGGTGAGTATTCTTGCCATTCTTGTAATGGCATATTCGTTCCTTGCGCTGCTGTAGAGCACCGTGTCGCCATAGACAGCGGCGCAGCTTTCCAGAGCCTCGCGAACCGCCCGCGCGGCAAAGTCCTCCGGAAAGTCAAACCATGTATATCCCTTCTCCTCCATTTTCCCCGCAAACTGCTCCAACACCTGATGGTACACGTTTCCCATGTCCACGCTCTCAAAAGAAAATTCCTGCCTTTCCTTAAGACAGAGGCCGTACTGCAGAAAATGGCGGTAAGCGCACGATGCGTATGTCTCAAGCCGCGATACGCTGTTTTCAAGGATTTTACCGTAAAGAGCTCTCGCCGTCTCCGCCGGCAGGCTCCTCTCCTCGTATCGTTTAAACGCCGCCTCCGAAAGCTTTTTTCTTGTATCCTGAAAACCGTCCTCGCCATATGCGGCGTAAATTGTGAAAAAATCTCCTTCATCCTCAGGCGGCAGCGTACCTGCGGCATATTCCCTGAGCCCCGACGCTAGGTACCCCGCCCCTTCTCTCCTTGTAACTATCTGATCCAGCGGGCTCCTGCGCTGCGGATATTTGGTCTCAAGCGCCGGAAAAAGCTTTTTCACGGTTCCGATCAGATATGAGGGACGCAGCGATTTTCCGCTGCCGCTTACGGCTGAATAGGACAGGTACAGTCTGTGGGACGGCTTTGTCATGTTCAGGTAAAGATACAGGCGCTGAATATACATCTGCTGTCTCGGGCTCGGCGCAAGCTCGAGCTGCGAAGCGCGCAGAAACTCCCTGTCCATGTCAGATATTATTCCGCCTCCGGATGCGCTCTTTGGAATGTTCCCTTCGTTTACCCCGAGGAAAAACAGCGCTTTCACCTGCTTAAGGCGCGTCCTCTCAATGTCTCCCACCGTCACCCTGTCCACGTTCTGAGGAATGGAGCCCACCTGGATCTCCCCGAAGCCCGCTTCAAGAATTTCGGCAAAATCCTTAATGGAAAGCTTCTCGTCGGGCAGCAGACTGTAAATCTGATCCAGAAGCTCCATCACCAGCCTGTAGATCTGTGCATATTCCCTCGCTCTGGCCGCTTCCCGCCGTTCTTCAAACTCCTGCCTGAACGCAGAAAGCTTTTCCTGCACGCGGTTCTGCACCAGAAAATCATACAGACCGTCTATGTATTCCCTCACAGTCCCCTCACCCTCCATGCGCAGCATGGCGGTCTGATCCATAAGGCGCTGTCTGAAGCCGTTTATCCTCTCAAGCGCCGCCTCGTCTTCCTTACGCGTATCGGCCTTTCGGGTAAAAATACGGCTGTAGCTGCGGTAACCGCGTACCCCTGTGCGTATCACATAATTTTCAAAATCGTCGATTTCCTCAGGCTCCATATCCGCCAGCCCGCTCCTGAGGTAATGGAACACGGCTTCATAGGAGAAATCTTTTATATAAAGCTCAAGCGCACTTTTTATATACTCAATCATGGGATTCAGTGCTATTCCCCTTGTCCTGTCAAGAAAGCACGGGATCTCCATCCTCTCAAATTCGGTTTCCACATATGGCGCATATGTCTCAGGATCGCCCACTATAAGCGCGATATCCCTGAACGCCATTCCCTCCTCTCTCAGGAGCCTTCGTATCTCAATCCCCGTCTGGTGAACCTCATCCCTGGGAGTCGCCGTCTCAAAAATCCTTATTTCATCCTGAGCATCGGTATAGGGAGCCGTCCTGTAGCGGAAAAGATGACGCTCCAGATGGCGAAGCGCCGGAGCGTCGGCAAATCGGTAATGAGTCGATACGAACACATCCTCCTTCCGCTCCACTCCGGCATCATGTGCAAGGCGGCTCAAATCCGCCGCCGTCTTTTTGCTTAGATGAAAAAGCTTTTGTTCCCCGTCCTGAGCGTAGGGGTCCTCACCCTCCCCCATGGTGAGAGTCACGATAACCTCCGGACATATTTGCATGAGTCCGCTGATCACCCTGTTCTGGATGGGCGTAAATCCTGTGAAGCCGTCAAATACCACAACGCTTCCCTTTAAGAGTTCAGACTCGCCGAGCATACGGTACAGCACATCCAGAGTTTCCTCCGTAGTGATAAAGCTGCCCCTTATGTAATCGAGGAAGCCCTTATAGAGCTTTTCCAGATCCCTCAATTTCTGGGACAGCGCCCCGCGCCTTTCGGAAAATTCCGCCAGTTTTTTAACATCCTCAGTTCCGATTCCGTACTGCATAAATTCGGAAATAGCGCTTTTTACCTCGTGAATATATCCCTGCCTGTTTAAAAAGCTTCCAAGAGCAGGCAGATCTTCTCTCATACCGGCGGCAACCTTCTGCAGCACGAGGCTTTTACCGGTATCGTCGAGCACAGGCACATCCCCGCCCCCGACTTCCTCCAGTATGCGGTGGCTCAGCCTTCCGAAGCTGAGCACATCGATATTCATAATTCCGCCCCGCTTGTTTAAAAGAACAAGCTCTTTCTGGGTCTGCATTGTAAACTGATCCGGAACGATGACAAAAAAATTCCGTTCCGGCTCTGCCGCCGCACGGTTTGTGATCTCCTGATATAATTGCCTGCTCTTTCCGGACCCCGAGGGTCCGAAATAAAACTGAAGACTCATCCCGCCATCTCCA
The DNA here is from genome assembly GCA_947626405.1 of uncultured Acetatifactor sp. Classification (GTDB taxonomy): domain Bacteria; phylum Bacillota; class Clostridia; order Lachnospirales; family Lachnospiraceae; genus Acetatifactor. The sequence goes on from CANQSE010000063.1 coordinate 4,810, forward strand.
AAAACGAGTTCATACTCACTGCGGCAGCTTAATATAAAAGCGCCACAGATAATCCGCAGCCTCCTGCGCGTAGTCGATGCCTATACGCTTTCCCGCGCAGATATCTTCCGGCCTGACACTTATGCCTTCCGTCACATAAAAGCTTTCGCTCTCGACCATATCCACATCGTTGTCGGCCCTCGTGATTCCCATTGCAATGCAGAGCCGCCCGGGTCCGTCCGCCAGGTGCTTTAAGGACACCGACGTTTTCCTCCCGCCGCTTCCCGCGCGCTCTTTGCGAAGCAGAGTCATCCTCTCCTCCGATTTATCGTCTGCAGGTACAACGCCCCTGATAAGTACGGCATGCGGGATCCCCTCCGTCATTGCCGCTATGTTCATGCAGCAGTACATGCCGTATATAAGATATACATAGGACGTGCCGCCGTCATGGTACATCGGCTCCGTCCGTACGGTGCGTCTGCCGCCGTAGGCATGAGACGCCTTGTCCGTCTCTCCCATATAGCTTTCCGTCTCGGTGATGATGCCGCGGACGGTTCCAAACGGCGTATCATGTACAAGTATCTTTCCGAGAAGCTCCCTCGAAACCGTAATTCCGTCCCGGGCGAAAAACGGACGCTCTAACCTGGGAAACGCCTGCGGCAAAACGTTCTTACCCGTCAAAGTCCCTTTCTCAGCCTGGCTGCGTCGATCAGCTCCTTTGCCTCATCAAAGGCTTCCGGAAGATAATCCGCGGTCCATTCCCTGCCTTTCTTTTCCTGCTGTTTGATCTCCGCCCAGTTTTTCAGAACCTCGCCCGAATCCGCAACCACGGTGCTCCCAAACACATGGGGATGTCTGCGGATCATCTTGTCCGATATGCCCTTTATCACATCGTCCATATTAAACAGCCCTTCCTCCTCGGCTATTCTGGCGTGCAGCACAACCTGGAGCAAAAGATCTCCCAGCTCCTCCTTAAGATTGTCAGGATCCCCTGTCTTATCAAGGATATTGATACCACAAACCACCTCCGCGGCTTCCTCAATACAGGCCGGTTTAAGGCTCATATGCGTCTGTTCCCTGTCCCACGGACAGCCGTCCTCCGCTCTGAGACGCTCTATAATTTTCTCAAATTTTTCAAACTCCGTCATATCCGTTTTCCCTTCCAGTTTTCGCTTTCCTTTTACGATTTCCCCTTCATCTGCACATATTAGACCGCAAGCGCAAAATCATTAGACCACAAGCGCAGAAAAGTAAGCGCCGCGCAAGCAAAATCATTAGACCACAAATGTCAGTACAATTGAAGCCAGGCAGACTACCGCAAACAAAATCATTCCGACATTAAGCCACACTGTTTTAAACTTAAGCCCCTTTGTAAGCTCAAGCCGCGACACGCCAAAGCTTACCTTTCGGACGTTGATGCAAAACAGCACAAGTCCGGCAAGACTGAGGGCTATAATCGCCAGCACGTAAATTACAAGCGGCAGCATCTGCATAAGCGCGGCCTTAAGCGCCGCGGGGTCACTCATGTCCGCGCCCAGCGCCGCGGGATCTACGCTGCCTAATACGGCGGGCGCAACCACGCTTCCCAAAAAATTTACCATCATGTGCAGGGCTGCAGAATATCTGAGCCGTCCCGTTTTAAGATATACATATCCGAATATGAGCCCAAGCGCAAACGCATAAAAGAACTGCGACAGGTTTCCGTGAAAAAGCCCGAATATCAGCGCGGACGTAAAGACTGCCAGTTTTTCGCCGTATACGTTGGTTCTGTCAATCAACTGCTTTCGGAAAATATATTCCTCAATAACAGGGCCAATAATGACCATAATCAATATCCTGAGCCACTGCGAATCGTCCAGCGCATAGACAAGCAGCGGATTTGCGGAATCCGCGCCAATCACCTCATATATAAGCGAAAGGATGATATTTCCGATAATATTGCCCGCGTACATTGCAAAGATACTGATGATCGCAGCGCTGACAAACTTCCCCGCTCCCATGGATTTTCCCTCGCGCTGCACCCTGGGAACGCGTTTCATAATCAGAAGTCCTAACGGAACCGCCACAAGATACATTGGAGCAAACGTGCAGACCCAAAGCAGCCATGACGGACCTCCTCCCTGCGGATATATATTTACGACAAGAGCGGAGACTGCAAGCTGTAAAACGTTGGTGATCACCATAATCGCAAACAGTCCCAGTCCGATAATCGAGAATTGCCGTTTCGCAAGCTTCAGATCTCCTGAAAAAGCGGCGGCTTTCTCTCTGCGCTTTCCGCCCTTCGGATCGATAAAGATGGGCGAAAGTCCGAAAAACAGAAAACCAAGTCCGAAATTAATCAACGCTGCGGCAATCATCCCCGCAGCAACGTGCTCGAACACGATACCAAGCGCGGCTGCAGCTATATCAGGCAGAAGTCCGAAGTAAACAAACATGATCTGGACGATCTGCTTAACCATCTTTCCGGCGCTCACAGGCACCGACAGACCTATGAATGCCCCCACGTTCGCCGAATAAAAATCAACCGAGACTATAAGAGGAACCCAGGCAAGCGCGGCAAAAATGTTTGTCCCTGTAACAACGGCCGCGACGACCATGGCCGGCAGCACGTCCAGAAAGCAGTTTACGGTCCCGCCAGCCATCGACCAGAAAAGCTTCGCCCACGTACTCTCAGGAATCAGCGTAAAACAGTCCATTTTTGTGTCCTGTTCAAGCGGATTTCCAAGGGCGCGGACGAAGGAAAACACGGCGAGCGCAAGCGCAACCGGCATGACTCCCCAGCCATCCAGGAAATATCTGCAGACTAATGAAATCATAACCGCCAGTACAAGATACGTCTCCATAGTCTTTGTAAAAACGCCCAAATGTGCAAAACGGAAACGATTGTAAAGCGATTTGAAAAAGAAAACATTCGCTCCCGCTCCGTGCCGCATAGAGTCACGCCGCAGTTTTTCGCTGCGATCCTTTTTTCGTTTTAAGACAATGCCGCTTGACTTCTCGGACTGCGCTTTCGCCAAAAGCTCAGCCGTTTCTTCCGACTTTGCCATCGCGTCCTCATAGAAATCGGCGCGGGTATTGCGGATTATAAAAGCAAGCGCCACACCGGCCGCAACAAGCAGCAAAAAGCAAAGTACAAATCCAATTATGTTTTCCTCGGCCGCGAACACGCATATTCCCTTGATCCATCCCCATATCGGGATAAAACGGGTAACGGGAGCGTTGAAAAACAGCGCCGCGGACTTCACATAACCGTTCTGCGAGTTGACGCTGTACAGTAAAAATGCTCCGGCTGCAATAAGCAGGGTGCCGTATACTACAGGCCGCAGGAATCGCCTTACCGCAGCATGCGTTGATGAAAGCATGTAAAGCAGCACCTGTGCAAAAGTTGAAAACAGCACGGTAAAGCACCATGCCGCAATGATGGAAACGGCGGTCCAGACGGTCAGTCCGGCGTTTACAACAAGATTCGGAAGCAGAAATAATATGTATATGCTCCCGATCACAGCCAGCCCAAGCTGAGTCGCAATTCTGAACAATAGGACAGACTGCGGCTTCATCGGTGAGGCAAACAAAAGCCCGACATCGGCAGGATGAAAAATCCTGCTGCCGTTTTTGTCTGCGTTCATGACATAAAATACAAACAGTATCAGTGAAACGCCTCCGACGGCAAGCTCTAACATATTTATTTTATTTTCCATAGGGATTTCCACTGATTCGGAAGGCAGCTCCCCCATCTCCTCGACCACCGCCTGATTTGCGGCGTCCGGTTCTTCTGAAGCGGAATCGTCCAGAAATGCTGCAAATAATCCGACCACGATGCCGACCACAACACAGACTACCAGATATATAAGCACCCATGTCTTAAAGAGCTTCCTGAGCTGGTTCTTGAATGTGTGAAGCGCATAATAGCAGAAAAGTTTCATTTTGTATGCTCCTCCTGCGCAGCGTCCTCCATGACATGAGCTTCATCATGCTGTCGCTCTCCCTCCGTCACATCAAAGAACAACTGCTCCAGAGTCCTTCCGTCCCTTTCAAGCTCGTCGCGCGTCATGTTGGCGCGTATTAAGCCGTGATCCAAAATGATAGCCCTGTCCCACAGCATATCGACGCTGTCGATTATGTGTGTGCTCACAAGCATCGTACACCCACTTGCCCGCATTTCTTCAAAGAGCAGCTTAAGCTCCTTAATCGCATGAGGATCCAGGCCGATCATGGGCTCATCGAGCAGAATGACCTTCGGAGCAGGCAGAAGTCCCAGACATATATTCAGCTTTTGCTGCATCCCCTTTGAAAGCTCGTCTCCGAATTTCTTCTGTTTGTCCGTCAGCTCAAACCGCTCAAACAGCTCGTCCTTACGGGCTTTGTAATTGCTTAGCCTGTACGCCCTGGCAATAAACTCCATGTGCTCCGATACCGTGAGATTCGGATACAGCGACGGCATCTCCGGTATGTAACCGAGCAGCCTTCTCGCATCCGTTGTTTTGTTTGGATATCCCCCGACCGTTATTTCCCCGTCGTAACG
>CANQSE010000064.1 GCA_947626405.1 uncultured Acetatifactor sp.
ATACCGCGTCAAAGCCCTCGTCCTCCAAAAGCTGATCCACCGTAACCGACTTTCCTATAACAACATTCGTCTCGATCTTTACGCCGAGCGATCTGACATTTTCAATCTCCTTTGCCACAACGTCCTGCTTGGGGAGACGAAACTCCGGTATACCGTAGACAAGCACTCCGCCGGGCTCATGAAGCGCCTCAAAAATTGTGACGTCATATCCCATCTTTGCCAGATCTCCGGCGCAGGTAAGTCCCGCCGGTCCCGAGCCTATCACGGCCACCTTCTTTCCGTTTTTATGAGCTGCGCCCTCCGGCTTTATTCCGTTTTCTGATGCCCAGTCCGCGACAAATCTCTCAAGCTTTCCGATTGAAATGGGCTCTCCCTTGATACCGCGGATACATTTGCCCTCGCACTGGCTCTCCTGCGGGCATACCCGTCCGCACACAGCCGGAAGTGCGCTGGATTCGCTGATCACCTTGTATGCGCCCGCAATGTCTCCGTCCTTTACTTTTTCAATAAATCCGGGAATGTTGATTGCCACAGGGCATCCTTTTATACACTGCGCGTTTTTACAGTTTATGCACCTTGACGCCTCCTCCCTCGCTTCCTTCTCGTCATAGCCAAGGCACACTTCGGCAAAATTTGCCGCACGCTCTTTCGCATCCTGCTCTCTCACAGGGACTTTCTTTAAAACATCCATCTCAGTATCCATACCTTTCTGTCTGAAATATTATATCAGTGACAGCATGACACACCGTTTAAAAGACGTGCCGCCGCAATCAACAGTTTCCGCATCCTCCGTGGTGGGTATCGCCCTCCTTAAGTCTGAGCATGGCCCTGCCCTCCTCGGTCTTATAAAGCTGCTGTCTCCTCATGGCCTCGTCAAAATTAACCAGATGTCCGTCAAATTCAGGACCGTCTACACAGGCAAACTTTACCTCACCGCCTACGCTCACACGACATGCCCCGCACATTCCGGTTCCGTCAACCATTATGGGATTGAGACTGACAACGGTGGGGATTCCAAGCTCCTTTGTGAGCTGGCACATAAATTTCATCATAATCATAGGTCCGATCGCAATACACAGATCATAATGCTTTCCCTCCGCCGTAAGATCCTTGAGAGTCTGCGTGACCATGCCGCTTCTTCCATAGGAGCCGTCATCCGTGGTTATATAAAGATTTCCGGCCACAGCCTCCATCTCTTTTTCAAGAATTAAAAGCTCCTTTGTCTTGCTGCCCACGATCACATCGGCGTTTACCCCGCGCTCATGCAGCCATTTGACCTGTGGATAGACGGGAGCGGTTCCCACGCCGCCCGCCACAAAAAGAATCTTTTTCTTTTTAAGCTCCTCCACCGACTCGTTCACCAGCTCGGAAGGGCGCCCCAGAGGGCCCACAAAATCACGAAAGGCGTCTCCCTCCTGCAGATCGGCCATCTTATACGTCGCCGCTCCCACACACTGAAAGACAATGGTGACAATTCCCTTTTCCCTGTCATAATCACAGATTGTCAGCGGGATTCTCTCTCCATCCTCATCCGTCCTCACTATCACGAACTGACCGGGCTGACAGGAGCGGGCCACCCGCTCTGCCTCAACATCCATCAGATAGATGTTGTCGGCAAGCTGCTTTCTGTTCACTATCCTGTACATACTTTTTCCTCCTCTTGTCTGCCTGCACAGACGTTAATTTACTTCCTCTATAGCCGTCAGAATAATCTGATTGTGCTCGTCCTCGCTATAACGGTAAATGCCGCCGTCGTAAATGTCCACGGCATAAAAATTTCCTGTCCTTACCTGGCTGGAGTCAGTCTCCCTTTTAACCTCGGCAATCACATAATAATCGCTCTCTCTGTTTATATTTGCAACATAAAGGTACTCATAGACATATATTGCCCCTGTATCGTCAAAATGTCCGGCATCATCGTAAATCCTGCCGCTTTCCCGCACATAATTCCAGACGGATTCAACGGCCTGCTCCGGAGTGATTTCCGTGTTGAGCTTAAGCACAAAGCTGCGCTGGGCGACATCACCGACGACACCGTCCTCTATTATCGCAAACATATACCTCGACGCGCCGACAGGCATGGGAATCGGTCCCGTGTACCTCTGTGACGTATAATCCGGCACGCTGCCGTCCGTGGTGTAAAAAATCTCCTCGCCCTCCCGGGGATCAACGACCTCTATATACGTGGGTACATAATATTCGCCGCTGACGACATTTATCTCCGGAGCGGGAATATCGTCGTTTTCAATATAGTATTCCTTTTTTACTATGTCGCTTTCAATGCCGTTTTCATTGATAAATATGGCTTTCACGACATATCTGCCCTTTTCAAGTATTATGGGCATTGTATACTGCGGGCTGTTTTCGTCAGGATCGCTTCCGTCCATTGTGTAAAATATTTTTCCGTTTCCCATAGCCGTCAGCTTAAGAGGCTGGATTGCTGTGTACTCGCCCTCCATTACGCTAAATTCCGGCGGGTTGGCAATGTAATTCTGATACATGGAAATCACACGGTCGTTTCCGCTTCCGAGTATAAGCTCGTTAATCGTTGCGTAATCGCCCCTGTCCCTGTAGATGGCAATCAGGCTCCCGTACGCCCTGTCAAGCTGCTCCGTTGTGGCACCCGGGTCCCTTGCTATCTCCCGAAGCAGGTACTCATATTCCACCTTATTGTTTTTACCAAGATACATTTCCGCCAGGCTGAACCTGAGTTCAATGTCGTTTTCTTCAAGCTCTATGGCTTTCTGATAATAAGTGATGGCCTTGTCATAATTTCCGGCTTCGGCATATTTTACGGCCTTTTTTATCTGATAGTCAAGGGAATGACTCAGATAAATCCATATGCCGGCTCCAAGGCCTGCGACAAATAAAACCGCGGCAGGTATCAGGAATATCAGGAGTTTTTTTCGTCCGGAATGTTTTACCTCAGTCTTCCCTCCCGGCTCAGCATCCGGATCCTCTCCCTCTCCTTCCGGCTCGCCGTAAGACTCCCCCGGCTCCTCCAGATCTTCCATAATACCGCTTATGATCTGCTGAATATTCTGTTCCAGCTCAGGTTCAAAATCAGGCACAATGTGGATGTCTTCTCCGCAATGTTCGCAGTAAAGAGCGCCATCCTCCATTTCCTCTCCGCAATTTGGACATTTCATAGGCAAGTTCCTCTCATCGAAAAACCGACGCTTCCTGCTTAAAACAATCCTGTTATTACCCCTTTGTCGTCCACGTCAATCCTAAAAGCCGCAGGCTCTGCCGGAAGCCCCGGCATCGTCACCACGTCACCCGTAAGAGCCACCACAAATCCCGCTCCGGCCGATACGTAAACCTCCCTCACTGTCATCTCAAAGTCCCTCGGTCTCCCAAGGAGCTTCGGATCGTCCGACAGGGAATACTGATTTTTTGCCATGCACACAGGCAGCTTACCAAAGCCAAGCTCCATAAGGCGGTTCATGCTGCGCTTTGCCGCCGCCGAAAAATTCACTCTGCCGGCGCCGTATATCTCCTCTGCAATCCGGCATATCTTTTCCTCCAGGGAGAGCTCGTCGCCGTACAATACCCTGAAGCTGCTTTTCTTTTTATCAAGCACGTCGAGCACCTTAACGGCAAGCTCCTCTCCTCCGCTTCCGCCGTCTGCCCACACGTTTGCAGGCGCAAATCCGCACCCTCTGCTCTCGCAGAACTCCCTTACAATATCGGCCTCCGCCTGTGTGTCGGTCACAAAGGAATTGAGGGCGACCACCACCGGTACGCCGTATTTTTCCAGATTTTCCACATGCTTTTCAAGATTGGCGATGCCGCGGCGCAGAGCGTCCGTGTTTTCCGTCCCAAGGTCCGCCTTTGCGACGCCGCCGTTGTATTTTAACGCTCTTATCGTTGCCACAAGTACGGCAGCATCCGGCTTAAGTCCGGCAATCCTGCACTTTATGTCAAAAAATTTTTCCGCTCCGAGATCCGCTCCGAATCCCGCCTCCGTGATGCAGTAGTCGCCAAGCTTCAGGGCCGCTCTTGTCGCCCTGACGGAATTACAGCCGTGCGCTATGTTTGCAAAAGGCCCTCCGTGGACAAGGACCGGAGTGTGTTCCAGCGTCTGTACAAGATTCGGCTTCATCGCATCCTTAAGGAGCGCAGCCATGGCCCCTACCGCCCGAAGATCTCCGGCCGTCACCGGAGCGCCGTCGTAATTGTACGCCACGATGATCCTTGCCAGACGTTCCTTTAAATCCCTCATGTTCTCGGCAAGGCACAGCACAGCCATTATTTCGCTTGCCACGGTAATAACAAAATGATCCTCTCTGACCACTCCGTCTGTCTTGTTTCCAAGCCCGACCACAATGTTTCTCAGCACTCTGTCGTTCATGTCCTCGCATCTTTTCCATACAACCTGCCTGGTGTCGATGCGCAGGCTGTTACCCTGCTGTATATGGTTGTCAAGAAGCGCGGCAAGCAGATTGTTTGCGGAGGTGACGGCATGAAAATCACCGGTGAAATGGAGATTGAGATCCTCCATTGGGATCACCTGCGAATATCCTCCCCCGGCGGCGCCTCCCTTTATACCGAAGCACGGCCCGAGCGAGGGCTCGCGAAGCGCAAGCACCGCCTTTTTTCCAAGACGGCAAAACGCCTGTCCAAGTCCCACGCTTACCGTGGTCTTGCCCTCTCCGGCAGGAGTGGGATTGATTGCCGTGACAAGGATCAGCTTTCCGTCCGGTCTCTGCGACAGGCTCTCCATAAATTCTTCAGACAGCTTCGCTTTATACTTTCCGTAATACTCTAAAGCGTCTTCGTCTATTCCAATACTGCGTGCCACCTCACAAATCGGAAGCAGTTCAGCCTCCTGTGCAATCTCAATATCTGTCTTCAATGTTTTTCTCCTCCGCAGTCCTCAGCTCAGACTATTTCTTCCACAAGCTGTTCAAACTGCTCCATACTCATCAGAACCTTTCGCGGCTTTGTTCCCTCACGCTCGCTGACGATTCCGTATTCGCTCAGCTGATCCATAATTCTTGCGGCTCTGTTGAAGCCGATCTTGAATGTCCTCTGCAGCATGCCGATTGAAACCTCATTATCCTCCTGCCCGATGATAACGCGTCCCGCCTTCTCGATCGTCCAGATCCGAACCCGAACCGCCGCCGGCGCCTGAACCTGAGCCGCTTCCCATATTCTTTATTTTTTCTTCAATTTCCTCCGCGTAAACATTTCCGATCGCCTGGTTCTTTAAAAATTCCACCACATCGGAAACCTCCTTGTCGGAGACAAACGCTCCCTGTATACGCGCCGGTTTTGAATAACCCTGGGGATAAAAGAGCATGTCGCCCTTTCCCAGAAGCTTTTCCGCGCCGTTCATGTCAAGAATCGTGCGCGAATCCACACCGCTTGACACGGAAAATGCCACGCGGCTCGGCATATTGGCCTTGATAAGGCCTGTAATCACGTCCACGCTTGGGCGCTGCGTCGCAATTATAAGATGTATTCCGGCGGCTCTGGCAAGCTGCGCCAGACGGCAGATTGATTCCTCCACCTCACCGGGGCAGACCATCATAAGATCCGCAAGCTCGTCCACTATAATTACGATCTGAGGCAGCTTTGCCGGCGCCTGCGCGTCTCCACTATCTCTCATCGATTCAACTTTTTTATTATAGCCCTTCAGATCCCTCACGTTGAAATCCGCAAATTTCCTGTAGCGGTCTTCCATCTCGGAGACTCCCCAGTGAAGCGCGGCCGACGCCTTCTTCGGATCCGTCACAACGGGAATCAGAAGATGCGGTATTCCGTTATAAACGCTCAGCTCGACGACCTTCGGATCCACCATGATAAGCTTGACTTCGTCGGGGTGCGCCTTGTATAAGATGCTCATGATAAGGGTATTGATGCAGACCGACTTTCCGGAGCCTGTTGCACCCGCTATGAGCATATGAGGCATCTTCGCAATGTCCGCGACCACCACCTTGCCGGCTATGTCCTTGCCAACCGCAAAGGCAATCTTTGAAGGGAAATTCTGAAATTCACCTGATTCAAGCAGATCGCGCAGGGCGACCGGCATGTTTTCCTTGTTTGGAACTTCTATGCCTATGGCGGCCTTTCCCGGGATCGGAGCCTCGATTCGTATATCCGTCGCGGCAAGATTTAACTTGATATCATCCGCAAGCCCCACAATTTTAGATACCTTTACACCCTGCTCGGGCTGAAGCTCGTACCTTGTCACGCTTGGGCCCTGGCTGATATCCGTGATCGTCACCTTCACTCCAAAGGTGTTTAACGTCTGCTGGAGCCGCATAGCCGTCTCCTTAAGCTCCCTTGCCGAATCTCCGGTGACAGCCTGACCCTTCTGGAGCATTGACAGGGAAGGGAACCTGTATTTTGCGGGATTTTTCCTTTCCTGCCTGGGAGCGTCCGAAGCGCCTGAGACAGGGCGCATATCCTCCTTTGGCGCGCTCTCCCTCACCGCCCTCTGCGGCTGTCCGCCAAAAACGCTTTCCTCACGCGGCGCGGAAAAATTCTGCTCTGTTTCCGGCGGCTCATCTATACCTTCTTTATGTATTCTGACGTGCTGTCCCGTAAAGCTATCCTGCGGTTCAGGTTCAGCCGCGGGCCATGGTTCGGCGTCCGCACCGCTCTCACCGAACGTTACCTGGTGAGAGCTTCTGACATGCACCTTCTGATAATCAATAACCTCTCCGCCGTCTGCAATACGCTCTCCGTCTTCCTCTCCGGAGAATGTAATCTCATGGACGTCGTCTCTGTGAATGTTTTCATCCTGCCTTGGAAGCTCCGTATCAAATATGACTCCTGATACTTTCTTTTCCATGCGGAGAATCTTTTCGTTTTCCTTTTCCTCCGCCCTGAGCCTGCGTTCTTCCTCTCTGCGCGCCCTCAGATCCATCTGCTGCTGTCTGCGCGCCTGGGCGTGTTCCCTGCGCCTTACGGCGTCTTCGCGCGAGATTTCCCGCACTTTGCTCGAACCCTTCTTCACACCGGATATCAGGGATTTCTCGGTAAGCAGAATCAGGCACACCACAGAACAAAGCAGCATCATGAGAACAGTCCCTATGGTGTCAAGGAAATGTCGCATCAGCCAGCAAAGACTGCCGGCCGCCACTCCGCCTCCGCTTCTTGTATCCCTGGAAATTTCATAGATTGCGCTTAAGCTGTACCCCGTCATTGAATCCTGGTTGCCAGAAATCAGCTCGCAGAATACTCCCGCCATGGCAAAAAGCACGCACCCCGCGATTAGCTTTCTCAGGGCATTGAAGCTTCCGCTGTTTGCAAACCAGAACGACACGGCAATAAAAAGCAGCGCCGGAGCAACCCATGCGGTAAGGCCGAAAAGACCGAACATGAAACCGCTTATGGCGTCCCCCACCGGACCTATGATCCCGAAATTGCAGAAAAACAGTATCAACATGGCCACCAGCACTATAATCAGGCCTATTTCGTGAAACATGGCCCTGTCTTTCTCAAGCTGCTGCTCGTCAGGCTCCGGCCTTTTCTTTATGTTTGCGTCCGCACGCGGCTTTGACGAACCTGTCCGTGCGGAGCCTGAGCTCCTTTTACTGGAATTGGAAGATGTCGCTTTTCTTCCGGAAGATGTGGCCATCTCTGGATCCCTCGCTTATCTTATTTCAATATCTTTGACATTATATCATTTTTCACCTGATTTGTCTATCATCTCATGCAACTTGGCTATGGCTTTGTCTATTCCTCCCACCTCGTTTATGATGCCGTATCTGACCGCCTCCTCGCCTACAAGGATCGTCCCGACATCTTTTGTGAGCATGCCCGTCTCCGTCATCAGCGCCTCCAGAGTCTGTTTTGTGATCCTGCAGTGATCGCACACAAAACCCGTAATCCTGTCCTGAATCAGCTTAAAATATTCAAACGTCTGTGGCACGCCGATGACCATACCGTTTAACCTCACGGGATGTATGACCATGGTGCCGGTGTTCACGATATATGAGTAATCGGTGCTCACAGCGATCGGCACCCCTATGGAATGACTTCCCCCGAGGACTAACGACACGGTGGGTTTGCTCAGGGAAGCTATCATTTCCGCAATCGCAAGACCGGCCTCCACGTCCCCTCCCATGGTGTTTAAAAGCACAAGCACGCCCTGAATGTTCCTGCTGTCCTCTATGGCCGCCAGACTTGGCAGAATATGCTCGTACTTTGTAGCCTTTGAATTATTAGAGAGATTCTCATGCCCCTCTATCTCTCCAATAATTGAAATCAGATGGATGTTGTCAAGCTGCGCGTTTTCGTCTAACGACACCTGTCCCGTTTTTTCAATTCTCTCGTCGCGGTGTTTCTCACTCTCTGTTTTTGTGTCCTTCTTTTCATCCGACATAACGACCCACACCTTTCCGCGGGCCGTCTTACACGCCGTCCCGCCCTGTCCCGCCGTTTCACGTTTTGTCTCCTGCTTCACAAAACGCCGACAGGGAGCGTACGAAACGCTCCCTGTTAGCATTGCCGGATGTGGCAAAATTAATTCTCATTTTATGTCAAAATCGTCATTTTCATCCACGGGATAATCATAATCGTCTCCATCGCCGGACGTATCGACATCGTACCCCATTTCTTTTTTCTGGTGCGGCTTCGGCAGCGGCAGCGGATTCTCAATATATCCGGGCGCCGGCGCCGATTCAGGCTCCGGTGCCGGTGCTGGCTCTGGTGCCGGCACGGACTCCGGCTCGGATTCCGACACGGACTCCGGCTCGGGCAACGACGCTGGTTCCGGTGCAGACTCAGGCACATATTCCGGTTTTATCTCAGGCTCGGAAGCGGTCGCCGATACTGGACTGGATTCCGGTACAGACTCCGGCTCGGACTCCTGCATATATCCCGATTTTGTCTCAGGCTCGGAAGCGGTCGCCGGCTCGGGCAACGACGCTGGTTCCGGTGCAGACTCAGGCACATATCCCGGTTTTGTCTCAGGCTCGGAAACAGGCACTGATTCCGGCTTGGGCGACGGTGCCGACGCTGATTCGGAAGCGGGTGCCGATACCGGTGCAGACTTGGGCTCCGGCGACGACGCTGGCTCGGGTGCCGGCTTTGGTGCGGGCACAGGCGCGGTACGCATCGCTTTACGCTTCTCGATTTCCGCTTCTTCCTCCCTGATATACTTAGGTACTTTTAAACGTCCCGTTCCGGGATCCATAAGGTACCTTGGCAGCTTGACGGGGATCTGATCCTGCTCCGGATCCTGCGCGGACATATCCGCCCCGACTGCGCCTTTCTTTTTCTCTTTTTTCCTGTTTTCTTTCCCTTTACCGGCTTTTATGGCTTTTTCACCTTTCCTTTCTTCATAT
>CANQSE010000065.1 GCA_947626405.1 uncultured Acetatifactor sp.
GCCGTGGCGTCTCCCTTGACGTACTTCACGGCACCGTCCATGGAGCCGAAGAAGCTGGATTCCATCTGGATCTTGTCACGCCTTACCTTGGCTTCCTTATCGTCGATTGCGCCGGTGTTGAGATCCGCGTCAATCGCCATCTGTTTTCCCGGCATGGCGTCAAGGGTAAACCTTGCGGTAACTTCAGCCACACGCTCGGAGCCCTTGTTTATCACCAAAAACTGAATCATAATCAGAATGATAAAGATAATGGCTCCCACGATCAGGTCGCCGCCGCCCACAAACTGTCCGAATGTCCGCACCACGTTTCCGGATGTTCCGGTTGTGAGAATCAGCCTTGTCGAAGACACATTCATTGCAATCCTGAAAATCGTCGTAAACAGAAGGATCGTCGGGAAGTATGAAAGATCCAGCACTTCCTTTGTAAACATACACACAAAGAGAACGGTAAAGCCTATGGCGATGTTAAACGCCATAAACACATCAAGAAGGGGCGCCGGCAATGGCACTATAAACATGATGAACGCGATCAGGATATAAATTGCCACAATGGCATCCGTCTTTTTCAGCCTTGCCATATTCACGGACCGTACTCTCCTTTCCTTACGCGGATCACTTTTGTCATACTCATTTCATATAAATGTCTGATTCGGCGCAATGCTATATCTTACCCTGGACATGGTACACAAACGCCAGCACCTCGGCCACCGCCTGATACAGCTCCGGCGGCACTGCCTGTCCTACATCTACGTTTGCGTAAAGCATCCTTGCAAGCGGTTTGTTTTCCACGATTTCCACGTGGTTTTCCTTTGCGATCTCCTTGATCTTACGTGCCAGATAATCCTCGCCCTTTGCAATTACCACCGGAGCGTCGGCCACCTCGGGATCGTACTTGATTGCCACTGCATAGTGGGTGGGGTTCGTTATCACAACGTCTGCCTGGGGCAGATCCTGCATCATACGACGTCTTGACGCCTCGCGCATCTTCTGTCGGATCTGACCCTTGACCTGCGGATCCCCTTCCATCTGTTTGTATTCCTCTTTGACCTCCTGCTTGGTCATCTTCATGTCGTTGCTGAACTTCACCCGCTGGTATATGAGATCCGCCATCGCGATAATCATGTAAATCGCCGACACCCTTATGCCGAGATCTATTACGGTTGAGGCTATAAGCTGCAGCCCCTGCATCAGCGACACATCGTACAGATTGAGCAGAAGCGGCCATTTGTCCTTTAAATAGCTGTAACAGACATATCCTATAAGCAGAATCTTTGCTATGGACTTTACCAGCTCCATCAGGGCGTTTGATGAAAAAATCTTTTTGACGCCGCTTATGGGATTTAGCTTGCTGAATTTAGGTTTTAAGGGCTTCAGGGTGGGTCTCCATTTCACCTGAACCACGTCGCTCAAAAAAGCGATCAGAAAACCAATCAGAAGAACCGGAGCTATGATGAGAAGCACCTGGATCAGGATCTTGCGGAACAAAAGCGCAGCGTCCGCCTGTGGCAGCTCACCGTTTTCAAAGGTTACGACGTCAGGGATCCGGTCATAGATATCATGAAAAACCGCCATGAGGCTGTTTCCCATGCTGCCGACCCATATCTTCAAAATCAAAAACAGCGCAAGAAGTCCCAGCCCGTTTGCAATCTCGCGACTCTTGGCGACCTGGCCCTCCTTGCGGGCGTCATCCAGTTTTTTCTGGGTAGCGGGTTCGGTCTTCTCTCCACCCTGCCCCTCTTTGGCAAAAAACTGCAGGTTATAACGAATCATGTCATGCCCTCCACAAATGCCACAATCATCTCCCGCATCTCGGTAAAAATCATCTCCGAGGCCCGGGGCAGAAGGCTGGTGGTGAAAAAGAGGATCGAGAGCCCGACAAGCACCTTGAGCTGAATCCCCACCGCAAACATGTTCATCTGGGGGGCCACCTTCGCCAGTATGCCAAGCACCGCGTTAAGCAGAAGCATGGTACAGAATATCGGGAGAACAATCCTGAAGCCGATTATGACATATTCCGAAAGGAATCTCACCATTGCATTAACAAGAGTTTTTCCGTGAAAGACCGCTCCGTTTACCGGAATGAGCTTAAAGCTGTCGGCAAGCGCCCCAAACAGATACCTGTACATTCCCGTGGCGATCAGCATGAGCGTCAGAACATACTGGTACAGCACGCCGGTAATACTTGTCATATCACGCGTGTTCGGGTCCATGAGCGTCGCCATGGACAAGCCCGTCTCCATATCCGCCACGGCTCCCGCAAAACTCACGATGGAGGAACAGAGCGTGGCTCCAAATCCCAGCAGCAGCCCCGACACGGCCTCCTTTATAATTATGATTGCATACTCAAGCACCGTGTTGTATTCCACCACGGCCGCAGGGGTAAGGGACTGATAAAGCAATACGGACGTGAAGAAACTCAGGGCGATCCTCACGTTGCGGGGAGTATTCTGCATGCTGAAAAAAGGGGCTATGAACACAAAACATGAAACCCTTGTAAGTATCAGCAGAAAATACTCCAGATCATATATGGAAAAAGAGTATTTTATCATAAGCGCCCGCCCCGTCTTAACTATCTGTGTATATAAACGCTGAAGGAATTCCACAGGTTGGTCATGTGGTCAACCATGGAGTTCATCATCCATGGGCCGAAAATAACAAGCGCCGTAAATACGCAGATAATCTTGGGCACAAACGTCAGCGTCTGCTCCTGGATGGAGGTGACGGTCTGAAATATACTGATAAGCAGACCAACCACCAGAGACACCAACAGAACCGGCAGGGAAATCCTGATAACGAGAAACAGCGCCTCTCTCACCATATCGGAAACCGCTTCTACCGTCATTTGAAAGACCTCCTTATCTCACGTCAGTAAAATGTCTTTACCAGATTGCCGATAACCAGCGACCATCCGTCCGCCAGCACAAAAAGCAGTATCTTAAACGGCATTGACACCGTGGTCGGCGGGAGCATCATCATACCCATACTCATAAGGGTTGACGCAACCACCATGTCGATCACGATAAACGGAATATATATCACAAAACCGATCCAGAACGCAACTCTCAGCTCGCTTATCATAAAGCTTGGCAGCAGCACGGAAAATGGAATGTCGTCCAGATTTTTGCCGTCCCAGGTCTGACCGGCAATATTCATAAACAGATCCACGTCCTTAAGCTGTGTCTGAGGGTACATAAATTCCCTCAGGGGCTGCACTCCGCGCTCAAACGCCTCCTCCTGCTCGATCAGTCCGTTTTCAAACGGCTGAATCGCCTCGGTATTGATCCTGTCAATAGTGGGCTCCATGATAAAAAATGTCAGTATTAAAGCAAGCCCAATCAAAATCTGGTTTGGCGGCGCGGTCTGCGTGTTCAGAGCGGCTCTCGTAAAATGCAGCACTATGATGATCCTGGTAAAGGAAGTCATCATAATAATCAGAATGGGGGCGAGAGAGATGAGCGTAAGCGTCAGGAAAATTCTTAACACTCCGTTCAGATCACCGTTGCCCTCGTTCATCGTCAGAGTGAAAATATTTCCCACATTGGGCTCGTTCAGCTCCTGCGGCGTATCGGCCGACCCGGGCGGATTCAGCACCGTAGATGTCTGAGTATCTCCCGTATTAAGATCTGCGGCGACAACCGGCAGCGAGCTTTTAATATACAATATGCCCACCGTGACCAGCAGGCATATTATCGTTATGGTTCGCTTCAGTTTAAACTTTCTGTTCATCATGTTCCCGGCTTTCCTCCGGTTCCTGCCCTGCGTCCGGCTGTCTTTTGGCAGCCTTGTCAAAGAGTTCCCTAAACTTCATACTCCGGACGGCTCCGCCGGTTCTGATCTGATCTTCCGGCACCTGTCCAAGCAGCGTAACGGTATCCTTGCACACTGCAATCGCCATATAGGTGCCGCCCACCCGCAGAATCTGAACATACTTGTTGTTTGATATGCGATGAGTCTCTATCACCTCTATGTTGCCTCCGGCGCCCTGCTGTTTCTGATAGTTTGCAATCCACTTTGTAGTGGCCGCAGTTATCCCCAGCACGAACACAAAGATCAGCAGCACAGTGATAAGCTGCGCATAGCTTCCCGGGCTGTCGAACGTCAAAAGCATCATCAGCCTACGACCTTCTTTACGGCCTCCAGAACACGGTCCTGCTGGAAAGGCTTCACGATAAAGTCCTTGGCTCCAGCCTGTATGGATTCAATAACCATAGCCTGCTGACCCATAGCGGAACACATTATAACCTTTGCACCCGCATCAGCCTTTCTGATCTCCTTAAGAGCCTGTATGCCGTCCATTTCCGGCATGGTGATATCCATCAGCACAAGATCAGGAGAAACTTCCTTGTATTTCTCCACGGCCTTCGCGCCGTTCTCGGCTTCTCCCGCAACATTGTAGCCGTTCTTGGTGAGAATGTCCTTAATCATCATCCGCATGAACGCCGCATCGTCACAAATCAAAATATTTTTTGCCATTTAACCGTCCTCCTACTTAATGATTTCTGTTACTCTTATGCTGAAACATTCTTCTATAACCACAACCTCGCCCTTTGCAACAAATTTCCCGTTGACCAGAACATCTATAGGTTCGCCGGCTATCCGATCCAGTTCTATGATAGTGCCGGGCGCGAAGTTGAGTATCTCGGAAATCGACTTGGTGGCTCTGCCAAGCTCCACCGTAACCTCAAGCGGGACATCCATAATCAGCCCGATGTTTTCCTGCCCCTGTATGCCCCTTCCGTCGCCTGAGAAGCTCTGGAACTGTGCCGGCTGAACGTTTATGTTCTGGCCCTGGGGCATCATGTTTCCTCCCATCTGAGGATTCATTCCCATCTGCATGTTCATCTGGGGCATCATTCCCATCTGAGGGTTCATTCCCATCTGCATACCCATGGGATTCATCCCCATCTGAGGGTTCATTCCCATCCCCATCTGAGGGTTCATTCCCATCTGAGGATTCATTCCCATCTGGGGGTTCATTCCCATCTGCATGCCCATGGGATTCATCCCCATCTGCATACCGCTCATATCCGCCTGTCCGGCGTTGCCCTGCTGCGCCGGCGCCGCCTGTTCAGACGAAGGCGCTGCACCCGATTCGGCTCCGGAACCTCCCAATCCCTGATTGTCAAGGAATGTATGTACCAGATCCTGGGCAAATTCTACGGGGTAGAGCTGCATGATAGTGCTGTCCACCAGATCATCTATCTGCATCCTGAAGGAAACCTTTACAAACACCCCTCCCAGAAACGGTGATATTTCATCTCCCGACTTGTACTGCGTCAGATCAAGCAGCGTTGAATCCGGCGGGCTGATGTCGATGGTCTTCTTAAGCATGGTCGAAAGGGATGTGGCGGCGGAGCCCATCATCTGGTTCATTGCCTCCGAAATCGCGCTCAGATGCAGCTCACCGAGCTCACCGTCAGTATTGGTGCCGTCCCCTCCCATCATCAGGTCGGTTATTACCTTAACGTCATGCTCCTTCAGCACCAGTATATTGGTGCCGTCAAGCCCGAGCGTATACTTTATCTGAATAAATACACAGGGCTTTTCGTACTCTGTCAGCAATGAGTTCCAGCTTGCTATCTCCACCACCGGAGTGGTTATGTTCACTTTTCTGTTTACTAGAGAATACAGCGTGGTTGCCGATGATCCCATGCTGATGTTTGCCACCTCGCCGATGGCATCCTTCTCCACTGCTGTCAGGATCTCATCCACATTCACATCATCCAGGGGATCTTTCATCACTGAGTTTTCGGATGTGGAAGCGGCTTCTTCCGCGCCTGCGGCAGAACCCGAATCCCCGTCGTCGGAAAGATCCATGCCGCTTAAGAGCGCATTGATCTCATCCTGGGACAGCATGCCTCCATCCATTGTCTACTCCTCCTCTCTGATAACCGAAGTGATCCGAACAGCATAAGAATCTTTTTCGGCGCCGGGCAATGCGGTAAATTTTCTGATATTGCCTACAAATACATTCATATCTTCATCTACTTTGGAATCCAGGCGGATATAATCACCAACCTGAAGATTCATAAAGTCGCTGACGGAGATAGTGCTCTTTCCCAGCACAGCCCGTATTGGTATGTCAACCTTGCGGATCAGCGATTCGATGTACATCTCATAATTCTCGTCGTGGTTTTCCTGCATTGTAGAAAACCAGAACCTTGTATTCAGCTTATCCATAATGTCTTCCAGTGTAATAAACGGCAGACATATATTCATAAGCCCTTCCACGTCGCCGATCTTCATATTAAGGGTGACAATGGCGATCATGTCGTTTGGCGCTATAACCTGTGCAAACTGCGGATTTGTCTCCAGACGCTGCATAACGGGCGAAATCTCTATGACGTTTTTCCACGGATCCCTCAGAAGCTGAGTAAACATCACAAGGATTTTCTGTATGATTGTCAGCTCGATTTCCGAAAACTCCCTGCTTTTCTCCAGGGGCAGCCCGCTTCCTCCAAGCATCCTGTCCAGTATTGCGTATCCGAGATTCGTGGCCAGATCCATGAGGATCGTGCCGTTTAAAGGCGCAAAATTTATAATTCCAAGTATTACCGGGTTTGCAAGCGCATTTGTAAATTCGCTGAAGGTAACAGTTTCAGAGCTTGCCACAGTAACCTGCACATTCTTTCTGAGGTATACAGGAAGATTCGTTGCGATCAGCCTGCTGTAGTGCTCAAAAATCATTTCCAGCGTCCTTAATTGCTCCTTGGAGAACTTTGTAGGGCGGTTAAAGTCATAAATCTTGACCTGCTTTTCTTCGCTTTCCTGCATCTGGTCGGCATCCAGCTCGCCGGTTGACAGCGCGGCCAGCAGGTTATCTATTTCGTTTTGGGACAAAACCTCGCCCATAAAAGCTCACCTCCTTCACTCCCCGTTTCGGGACGGCCGCTGCCGTACCCTGCAGGGCTTCTACTGGTAAATCACATCACTGATGGACACCTTGTATATGAAGTCGGACTGGAACAGATTCTGGATTGCAAGGAGAATCTCCCCCCTGATCCTGTCGCCGTTTTCACGACAGTCCTGTTCAGTATAATTCTGTAGAACCGATGCCACGGCATCCTTGATCTGAATCTCAAATCCGCTCAGCGTCTCGCTCGTTCCCAGCTTCGCATAATCCTCATGCTCCGTGTTCATGGAGAGGGACATGTAAAAGATGATCATGCCGGCTCCCTGTTTGCTTCCGTCCGGTCCCACATCCTGCTTTAACTGCACCATCAGCCGATCCGCCAGGGAATAGGTTGCCGTCTGTGAAAGGGGAACGTTTGCGTCCGGATCCTCGCCCGGCTCATACAGCTCCAGATTCAACACCTTCGTGATGCTTGTAATCAGCGCCGCCGTCTTGCTGTTGGTGCCGATCACGCTGACCATCATAACGGACGTCAGCACAAGGTTTACAATCAAAAGAGCCAGAATCAGTACACTCAGTAAATTCTTTTTCATTTTTCGCAATCATGCCTTTCTGTGACTATCTTTTCGTTTCCCTATCGGGCCGGATTATATATCCTGATCTCGACGCGCCTGTTGCTGCGCCTTCCCTCCGCCGTATCGTTGCCGGCTATCGGGTGACGTTCTCCCATTCCCGCGTGCTGGAGATTGGCGGGATCAAGATTTGTGTGTTCCGTAAGATAATAAAAAACCGAAAGTGCCCTGGCGCTGCTCAGTTCTTCGTTGTCGGCATACTGAGCGTTGTGCATGGGTACATTGTCGGTGTGGCCTTCGATCTCCACCGTGCCCTGGCTGTATCTTTCCAGGATCACTCCTACCTTGTCAAGTACCTGCTCGGCCTCGTCCTTAAGCTCTGCGCTTCCCGAGTCAAAAAGCAAGGCTCCGTTCATGGTAAGCTGCACGTACTGAGCCGTAAAGCTCACGTCAACCTCGTCAGCTATACTGTTTTCCGTCACGGCCTCCTCCACAAGCTCCGCAAGCTCCTCATTCTCCTGGATTGCCAGGGCGTCAATAGCCTGCTGCAGCTCCTGCGCGGTCACGTTTTCCGGAAATTTTTCGTATTCTTCAAGGTTCTGGCCGTTCTGCGAGCTGTCCGCCACCTTGCCGGTACTGTTTATATATTCATCAAGTTCATTTAACTGGCTGACACCGTTGCTTATGAGGACGCCGTCGCCGATCGCCGTTGAACCAGCATCAAAAACACTGAATGTGGTATTGTTCATGGCGGCAACGAACTCATACAATTTGCTCTCCTCCACGTGGGACATTGCAAACAGCATGACAAAAAAGCAAAGCAACAGGTTCATCAGGTCGCTGAAGGTTGTCTGCCATTCCGGCGCCCCTTTCTTCGGTTCCTCCGCCTTGCGTTTTGCCATTACTCCTCACCCCCCGCTGTCTCGTCGGAGCCCGTGCCCTCTCTATCTGCAGGAGAAAGGAAGGATTTAAGCTTTTCTTCGATGACTCTGGGATTTTCTCCCGCCTGTATGGAAAGAAGGCCCTCGATCATAACTTCTTTCATCATCATCTCGCCTTCGTTGTCAGCTTTCAGCTTGGCCGCCACAGGTGCGCAGATCCAGTTTGCAAGCACGGAACCGTACAGAGTGGTGATCAGAGCCACCGCCATCGCAGGACCGAGAGCAGCCATATCAGACATGTTGTAAAGCATATGTACCAGACCGATCAGCGTACCGATCATACCCCAGGCAGGTCCCATGGAGCCCAGTGTCTCCCAGAAGCCAATCTTTGTCTTGTGACGCCCCTCGATACTCACCAGCTCGGTTTCCATGATTGCGCGCACCAGGTCGGGATCGGTGCCGTCCACAATCAGCAGTATTCCCTTTTTCAGGAAAGGTTCCTCCATGTCGGCCGCGGCTTCCTCAAGGGAGAGCAGTCCTTCTTTTCTCGCAATGTTTGACAAATCAATTATCTTCTGTATCATCTCCGCCGCGTTCAGCATCGGAGCCTTGAAAATCAGAAGAAAGCTTTTAAGTCCTCCGATGAAATCAGCAAGGCTGACGGACGCAAGCGTTGAGAAAAACGCTCCTCCAAAAGTAATTATGGCGGATGGCGCGTTCCAGTATTCCGGGATCACCTTGGCCAGTCCCGCGCTGCTTATCAGCCCGAACATCATCATCACAAGACATAAAATAATACCAGCTAAAGATGCTATATCCACAAAAATCACCTAACATTCTGCATCGTGAACCGAATCCGCAAAAATATCCTTTCTATACAATTTTACAAGATTTTTTATCTCTTGTCTACTTTCTTTTACAATTATTTTTTTCCCTGTGGTAAGTGTGATAACCGTGTCC
>CANQSE010000066.1 GCA_947626405.1 uncultured Acetatifactor sp.
CACCCTTATGGAGATGGAGGACGGGGCCCTCTATCAGACAAATATTGTGGATATCAAAAAGGGACAGGACGGCAATCCCGGAGAGATGACGGGTATGATCGTATACTCGGACGAAAACATTCTCGGATCCATCACAAGCAACAGCACAAGGGGAATATTTGGAGTATGCAACGATAAAGCCATGAAGCTTGGCACTCAGCAGGCGCTTCCCATAGGGCTTAAGCAGGAGATAGTCAAGGGACCAGCTCAAATCCTGTGTACCGTTGAGGATGAGCCCTGCTATTACGACGTGGAGATCACCGCCGTTCACCTCGACCACGACAACGTGAACAGAGGAATTGAACTAAAAGTCACTGACCCCGTGCTTTTGGAAATCACCGGAGGCATAGTGCAGGGTATGAGCGGCAGCCCGATTGTCCAGAATGGAAAAATCATAGGCGCGGTGACCCATGTGCTGGTGCAGGACAGCACCAGGGGGTACGGGATTTTTATTGAAAATATGCTGGAGCATTGAGTCAGGGCAGCAGGACACATCCATAAACGGCCCGACAGAGGAAGCTCGCTTCCGCTGTCGGGCCGTTTACGGATGTGTCGGGATGTCCGGCGAAAGCCGGACATCCGGCGGAAGCGCAAGCTTCAGCCGGATGCTGCCCAGAGAAAACGGCGGAAGCGCAAGCTTCAGCCGGATGCTGCCCAGAGAAAACGGCGGAAGCGTAAGCTTCAGCCGGATGCTGCCCAGAGAAAACGGCGGAAGCGCAAGCTTCAGCCGGATGCTGCCCTGAGAAAACGTCGTAGGCTCGCTTCCGCTGGCGGGCCCTCCTCCAATGCAGTGCAGTTCAAATTGACGGTATAAAAATACCGGAAGTGTGGATTGTTTATAATTTTGTTGGGAAACTGTAAAATGCTCTCTCCATTTTGCTGAAAGATTCTCTGATTTTCTTGATATCCTTTTATTATCTAGGTATAATTTAAGATAAGTATGGAGAGATGGAGAAAAACTATAGATATGCAAAGAAATCTTTAATTTTGCGTATTTGTATGATACAATTTATGCTTGGAATTATGTTCAACAATCTTTAAAGGAGACCAACTATGAGAATAATAAGCTACAATAGACTTTTTAAGCTAATGATAGATAAAGGGATTAAGAAGACAGAACTGGCAAAGATGGCAGATATCAGTCAAACAACTTTAGCGAAGCTATCAAAGAATCAATATGTATCAATGGATGTGTTGGTAAAAATATGTGACGGTTTGGATTGTACATTTGATGAGATTATTGAACTTGTAAAGGTTGATGAAAAAGACACTAATAATACGAACGGAGGAGCAGTACGTGAAGAACAGTAGGAATGCAGATAGTACTGTTGCGATAGAGGAATATATGCCGGATTTGTCTTAGAAGTATCAGACAAGATTTACGGCATTGGTTGAAAAGCTTGAAAGTACATTGCCGCATAATAGAAATTATTTGTTAGTAATACATAAGTAGTATCAATCTGCTGGTTGTTATGTCAGATGAAACAACTGTTTTTAGATTACGATAGCTCATGGAAGGAGTGTTGTTATAAATGGAATTGGAAATGAGTATTGAAGATTTATTAAATAAACGAAGAGTCGAATCTGATAGGATTGAGTTTAAGGCTTCTTGGAATCCGGATGATATCTATCATAGTATTTGTGCGTTTGCCAATGACTTTGATAATGTGGGTGGGGGCTATGTTTTAATAGGAGTAGAAGAAAAAATGGAGTTGCAGTTAGACCGGTAAAAGGGTTAGAAGAATATGAGTTGGACACAGTACAAAAAGATATTTTAGGGTATAATAATGCGTTGATTCCGGCATATTTCCCTCGTGTAATTATTGAACAAGTTGATGGGAAAAATATTATTGTATTATGGGTGACTCCAGGAGTGCAAAGACCGTACAAAGCTCCAGAGCATGTTACTGCAAAAAAAGATAAAAAATACTACTATTATATACGATATGCCACAAGCTCTGTTCGTGCAAATGTAGAGCAGGAGCGTGAGCTAATCAATATGACAAATTATGCACCGTTTGATACAAGACCTAATTTCGAGGCTACTGAATCGGATATATCAGTTGCATTGCTAACGGACCATTTAAATTCAACACGAAGTAAACTGGCAAGACAGATTGGAAAACGAGGTGTTATGGAAGTGCTTGGAGATATGCAGCTTCTAGTAGGACCACCGGAGCAACAATGCATATCAAATGTAGCACTAATGATGTTCTGTGACCATTTGGATAAATTTTTTCCATATACACAGGTTGAAATAACGAAATTTCCGGAAGGCAGCATTAATAATCCGAATAATTTTATTGAAGTACCGGTTATCAAAGGTTCGGTTCCAACAATGATTAAAAGAACTATGGAAAAGCTACAGGATATGGTGATTGAGGAGAAGGTAACAAAAGTTGACTATCAGATGGAGTCGATACGTCGTTTTAGTTATCCATATCAGGCACTGGAAGAAGCGGTTGTCAATGCTTTTTATCATCGAGATTATCAATCCTATCAAGCGATAATTATAGAGATTGAACCTAATTGTGTTAGAATTATCAGTTATCCTGGCATTGACCGCTCAATCTCGCAAAAAACGATTGCGGAAGGAGAGAGATTCAAATCTCGTTATTATAGAAATAAGCGTCTGGGAGAATTTTTGAAGGAATTAGATTTGACTGAAGGAAAATCTACAGGAATTCCGACTATACAGGAGGAGCTTAGGAATAACGGTTCTCCTAAAGCGACATTTGAAACAGATGACGAAAGAAGAGCAGTTACCGTTGAGATACCAATTCATCCTGATTCCTTAGTAGAACAAGTTGACCTTCAAAATGAACCCCAAAATGAACCCCAAAGTGAACCTCAAATACTAGGTGCTTTGGAAGAAGCTATTTTGAATTTGATTCGACTGGATGGGCATGTGACACGAGGCGAAATGGCAAGTCAGATGAAGGTTTCGTTAAGCACGGTTAAGCGCTCAATAAATAAATTGAAAGATATTGGCTTAATAGAGTATGAAGGTTCAAGCAAAAGTGGCTATTGGATTATTAAACAGTAATAAAATAGAGGCGTGGATTTCCATTGATCAGCCGTACGGAAGCGATTGGCAGACTGCAAATGGAAAAACCGAATCTGCAGATTTGTTTCCGCAGACAGGAGATTCTGGACAGGTATTTGAAATTTGAGAGGAGTTATCCCTTATGAAGGCGAACGCTGCATTGCTGCAAATAAAATACGGGCGGATCATTTTAAATATTGTAAGGGATTAGGAATATGGCTAAATTAACAGCAAAAAAACTTCTATGGCTCAGAAACATTATTATGTTTGCCGGGATTATTATGGCCTATGTTTTATGGCTGTATGTTCCTTCTACTTTAAAAAATAATCCAATATACCATTTTGGAAATGGAGAGTATACTTTAAAGGAGCCTTTTCTTATTCTTATACTCATGCCTTTAGTGGGGCTTATTCCATGGAAACCTGACGATGAAATTCATACTGATGATATTACAGAAAGAAACAGGCTGAAAGAAGAAATAGAAATAAAATCAAAAAAAATACAAATTTTCTTCACTATAATTGGAACGCTAACAACATGCGGTATCTTCTTTTTAATGATGATTATTAAATAGTATTTGGCGGAACATCATAATAGCAGTGGCAGGTCAATAATTAAATTGCCCGTTATCAAGAATGGCGATTAAATATACATGGATAAGGGACAGGTAATGAAAATGAAACATAAAGGTACAAAGGAACTGCAGACAGAGCGTCTTATCCTGCGCCCATGGAAGGAAAGCGACACCGAGGAGGCGTTCGCAAACTTTCGCGTGATGGAAAAATGCGGATTTGTCTGCGAAGAAACGCGCAGACAGGCGTATCGGCTGCTCCGGACAGGTAATCGCGTAGACGTAGTCGAACGCGGCATCCTGCGCGAGGATTACTTGAAACATAAGCGTTCGTAAACAGTATTACGAACGCTTAAATCTCATTTCCTCATTGCGGCTCTTTTTCTCAGGGTCGGATCCAGAATCTTTTTGCGTATGCGGAGACTTTTGGGAGTTACCTCCAGAAGCTCGTCCGTGTCGATAAAGTCAAGCGCCTGCTCAAGTGAAAGGATTCTGGGAGGAGTCAGGCGCAGCGCTTCGTCTGCACTGGAGGAACGGGTGTTGGTAAGCTGCTTTTTCCTGCATACGTTGATCTCTATATCCTCGCTTCGGCCTGTCTGGCCCACCACCATTCCGGCATAAACCTTTTCACCCGGCCCAATAAAGAGAGCGCCGCGCTCCTGGGCGTTGAAAAGTCCGTATGTTATGGCTTCACCGGCTTCAAATGCGATGAGGGAGCCCTGCTTGCGGTACTGAATGTCTCCCTTAAAGGGGGCATAACAGTCAAAAACGGTGTTCATGATGCCGTTTCCCTTTGTGTCAGTGAGAAACTCTCCCCTGTAGCCGATAAGTCCCCTTGCCGGAATTGAAAATTCAAGTCGTGTGTATGTGCCGCCCGACAGTGCGCCCATATTTATTAATTCGCCCTTTCGCTGTCCGAGCTTTTCTATGACGGCGCCCGCATATTCATTCGGAACGTCTATATAACAAAGCTCCATGGGCTCTGTACGCTTGCCGTTTTCGTCGGTGCGGTAGAGGACTTCCGCCTTGCTGACGGCAAACTCGTACCCCTCGCGGCGCATGCTTTCGATTAGTACGGACAGGTGCAGCTCGCCGCGGCCGGACACCTTGAAGCAGTCCGTGGTATCAGTCTCCTCCACACGGAGTGAGACATCCGTGTTGAGCTCCCTGAAAAGTCTGTCCCTGATATGACGGCTGGTAACGTATTTTCCCTCCTGACCGGCCAGAGGGGAGTCGTTTACCATAAAATTCATTGCAATAGTGGGCTCGCTGATCTTCTGGAAGGGTATGGGCCTGGGATCCTCAGGAGAGCAGAGCGTATCGCCTATATGGATGTCGCTGATTCCGGAAACCGCTACAATTGAGCCGATTCCCGCCTCCTTTACCTCAACCTTGTTAAGACCGTCAAACTCATAGAGCTTGCTGACCTTTACGTGTATCTGCTTGTCCGGTTCGTGGTGGTTGCACAGGACGACGTCCTGATTTACGCGTATGGTGCCGTTGTCAACCTTTCCGACGCCGATGCGTCCCACATATTCGTTGTAGTCTATGGTGCTGATAAGGACCTGCGTTCCCGCGTCGGGATCTCCCTCCGGTGCGGGTATATAGTCAAGTATCGTCTCAAACAGGGGCTCCATGCTGGTGCCGGGCTTGTCCGAGTCCAGGGAAGCGACGCCCGATTTTGCCGAAGCGTATACGAAAGGGCAGTCGAGCTGGGAATCGTCCGCGTCAAGCTCCAGAAAAAGCTCAAGAACCTCGTCAACCACTTCGTCAGGCCGCGCCTCGGGGCGGTCGATCTTGTTTATGCAGACGATGACGGGAAGCTTTAACTCTAACGCCTTGCGAAGGACAAATTTTGTCTGGGGCATTGCTCCCTCAAAGGCGTCCACCACAAGTATAACGCCGTTTACCATTTTGAGGACGCGCTCCACCTCGCCGCCGAAATCCGCGTGGCCGGGTGTGTCAATTATGTTTATCTTGGTGTTTTTATACGTGACCGCCGTATTTTTTGACAGGATAGTGATCCCGCGCTCTCTCTCGATGTCTCCGGAGTCCATGACGCGCTCGACGACCTCCTGCCCCTCCCTGAAAACGCCGCTTTGCTTTAAGAGCTCGTCAACCAGGGTGGTTTTGCCATGATCCACATGCGCGATGATAGCTATGTTTCTGATGTCTTCTCTTTTTTGTATCATAATCGTCACCTTCTTAAAAAACCGTTTACAAACGGGTGATTTGTCTCTTTTTTAAAACTGTTATAGTATAACACCAAATTAAATATGGTGCAAGTAAGCGTTTTTTTTGATTTTACTCTTGCATTTTGTGGGCAAAAAGGCAATAATATAATGGATAACATCGAAATGTGGAGATTAGCGCGATGAAAAACAGTTCTAAAATCTCCGGAAATATTGTATAAATAATATTATCCACTGTAAGAGTGAGTGTGGAACCAGCGGAAAAAATTTTATGCACAGGACGGGAGGACAAGGCGGGGGCAGACGTCTTTCGCCTCGGAGTCCGGATTCCCGGATTCCCCTGGATTGCAAGCCGTAAAAGCGGCGGAAGGAGAGGAAGAATGACAGATAAGGTGATTGAAAACAATCAGGTAACGGTTATGGGTGAGGTCGTCAGCGGTTTTACCTACAGCCATCAGATTTACGGAGAGGGCTTCTACATGATGGATGTGAAGTGCAAGCGTCTCAGCGAGAGCTATGACACAATCCCTGTGATGGTGTCGGAGCGGCTTCTGGACGTGACGGCGGATTATGTCGGATCCCTGATATGCGTGACGGGTCAGTTCAGATCCTACAACAGGCATGAGGAGCGCAGGAACCGTCTGGTGCTGTCGGTGTTTGCGCGTGAGGTCTCTTTTGTGGAGGAAGTGGAGGAGAGCTCCAAGACAAATCAGATATTCCTTGACGGATTTATCTGTAAGGATCCTATTTACCGCAAGACGCCCCTGGGGAGGGAGATAGCTGATCTGCTGCTTGCCGTGAACAGGCCGTACGGAAAGTCCGATTACATACCCTGCATATGCTGGGGCAGAAACGCCCGTTATGCAAATAATTTCAAGGTCGGTGAGCGGTGCGCCGTATGGGGCAGGATCCAGAGCCGTGAATATATGAAGAAGCTTGACGACGAGAACGTGGAGAAGCGTGTCGCTTTTGAGGTTTCCGTGAGCAAGCTTGAGCTGGTGGACAGCGAGACGGCTGAGCCGGAGGAACCTTCTGACGAAGCCTGAAACGCGGGGTACGCCGCGCACGGAGTGAAAAGGTGCTCCATGCTTGACATGCATCGTATTTAGTGTTAAGATGCTCATGTAAAACATATTACAGTATATGAGATAGAGGTTGCGTTTTTCATCAGTACCGTTTTTGATGCGGCAGGCGCACATGACAAGACGGAAAAGGGGAAAATGCCGAAAGGGAGGATGTCCTGCGCATCATACCTTGGGCATACGGTTAAGAGCCGTGTGACTGTCATCCGCAGTTTGGGTGGGGCGCTATCGGAGGATAACTATAACGAATCTTCGCCGGCGCTTGAGCGCCGGCATTTTGTTTGAATGGTTTTGCAATTGTTTTACATAGATTTTACATAGGAAGCAGGGCTTCATAAGGGAAAGGAAGGAAGAAAATGGCTATTTTTAAAGGAGCGGGCGTTGCCATTGTCACGCCGATGCAGAAAAACGGGGACGTAGACTACGAAAGATTCAGGGAACTCATAGAATTTCAGATACGCGGCGGAGTGGACGCCATTATAGTGTGCGGTACCACGGGTGAATCCTCCACTCTTACCCATGACGAACATCTGGATGTGATCCGTTACTGTGTTGAGACAGTAAAGCACAGGGTGCCGGTCGTTGCCGGAACGGGTTCAAACTGTACCGAGACCGCGATCTATCTCTCGCAGAAGGCGCAGGAGTACGGCGCGGACGGGCTGCTGCTTGTGAGCCCGTATTACAACAAGGCCACCCAGAACGGACTTTACGCGCATTTCAAGGCTGTGGCTGATTCCGTGAAGCTTCCGGTGATTCTCTATAATGTTCCGTCCAGGACGGGATGCAACATCCAGCCTGAAACCGTGGTGAGGCTGTGCAGGGATGTGGAGAACATTGTGGGAGTAAAGGAGGCAAGCTCCGATATCGCCCAGATTTCAAGACTTGCGGCGCTGGCGGACGGAGACGTTGACATTTATTCCGGCAACGATAACGAGATTGTGCCAATCATGGCACTTGGCGGAGTGGGAGTTATATCCGTGCTTGCCAACGTGGCTCCGGGACAGACCCATGACATCTGCCGGAAATTTATGGACGGAGACCTGGAGGGAAGCCTTAAGGAACAGCTTCGCGCAATGGAACTCTGCGGAGCGCTTTTCTGCGAGGTCAATCCGATACCGGTCAAAAAAGCGCTTGAGCTCATGGGAATGATCGACGGGACGCTCAGGATGCCCCTGTCGGAGATGGAGCCGGCAAACGTTGAGAGACTTAAAACGGCAATGAAGGCATACGGGATTCTCTGATGTGTCAGAGAACGGAAAGGCGCGGTAAAAAATGATAAAAATAATAATGAACGGCTGTAACGGAAGGATGGGGCAGGTAATAAGCGGGATGATCGCGGAGGATCCGGAGCTTGAGATGGCTGCGGGAATTGACCCTAAAGACGACGGCCATAACCCTTATCCTGTTTTTTCCGACATCGGACTGTGCGACGTAAAAGCCGATTGTCTCATTGATTTTTCCACAGCCGCAGTTGTGGACAGGATGCTTGACTACTGTGTGGAGCATGAGCTTCCGTGCGTTCTCTGCACCACGGGGCTTAGCAGCCGGCAGATAGAGAAGGTGGAAGAAGCTTCAAAAAAAATCGCAGTGTTGAGATCGGCAAATATGTCGCTTGGAATAAATCTCCTGTTAAAGCTTTTGAAGCAGGCGGCCGCAGTGCTTGCACCGGCGGGGTTTGACGTGGAAGTGGTCGAAAAGCACCACAGGATGAAGCTTGATGCACCAAGCGGCACGGCGCTTGCCCTGGCGGAATCCGTCAACAGCGAGCTGGGAGGAGATTACGAATTTGTTTTTGACAGGAGCGCAAGGAGAGAGAAACGTCCGGAAAAAGAAATAGGAATAAGCGCGGTCAGAGGCGGCACGATTGTGGGAGAACACGACGTGATTTTCGCCGGAACGGACGAGACGGTGACTTTTTCGCATACCGCTTATTCCAGAGCCGTTTTCGGACGCGGAGCGGTACAGGCGGCAAGGTTTCTGGCGGGACGTCCCGCGGGACTGTACGATATGAGCGACGTTGTGGAAAATATTACGGGACGATAAAAACAATAAGGCATCCCTGATCCGGCGAGCCGGTATCATGGATGCCTTTCGTTTCGGAAAAGTTACATGGTGCCGATAGAGCTGCCCATGGAGCCTATGCCTATGCCGTTTCCGTTCATGCCGTTTCCGGCTGTTGTTCCGCTTCCGCCGATACCTCTGGTGGATCCGACGGTGCTTGTGGCGGAATTATCAGCGCCTGAGCCCGCGGAGCGGTCCGTGGCCGACATATCGGCTCCGTTTATGCCCGACCCATTGGAGCCGTTTGCATTGGTA
>CANQSE010000067.1 GCA_947626405.1 uncultured Acetatifactor sp.
TATAGGTCTGCTCTGAGAGCTTGTCGTTTGTTATGTCTATCAGGGGAAGCTGCGGTATCTTCTCGATGAGCCGCCTGGCCTCCTCCGTACTCAACACTCTGCGGATGGACTCCCTCGAGGAATCCACCGGCACGTAAACCGTGCTGGCAGTCTGATATTTGGGCTTTAAAATATAATATTTGCGCTCCTTATCCACACCCGAAATGTTCAGGGTCGTAATGTCTTCTACAACACAGACTCCTTTGCTGCCGCACACAACATGTTCGCCTATCTCAAACACGGGACACCTGCCTTTCCAACCTTTCCGGTTTATTAATGAGCTTCTGTTCTTTACTATATCCTTATTTTAACAGAATAAACCGGAAAATGTCAGTACATTTTCAGATATTTTCACAATTTTGTGAAAACTGCGCATATAAGGGTCCGTATTCTTTGTGCAGTTTGATACGGCGCATTTGTTATATTTATATTGTCAGGTCAAATCTGTGGCCGCTTGGGTTCTCGTCAGCCGGAATCTTATCCCAGTCCACCTTGCTGATCTTCTCAGCGAGCTCCTCAGCTGTGGCGGCATGTACTGTCGTATGCTTTACCGATTCGCGCTTCTGCTCGCGGGCCTGCTCGCGGTTATTTTCCCTTTTCTCCTCTATCCTCTCGCGCTGCTTCTCGCTCACCTTCTCAAGCTCCGCAAAGAAAGAGACTTCGCCGTCCTCACCCATCGCAATCCCCAGCCTGGAAACCTCCTCACCCTTGTCGCCAAGCTGATTTTTCACGTCGTTAAGCTTTTCGATCGCATTGTCGAGATCCTTTAATCCCTGCTCCTTTTTGTCCGCATCCGAAGCCATCTTCTCGAGTTCTTCGGGGGTAATCAGCACGCTGTACTCGGCGTTTCCCCTTGAGAGATAAGACGCGGCCTCCTCGTCAGACTCATAGTCGGCTACGATAAAATCCATGTTGCCGTACTTTTTCTTAATGTCCTTGAGAAGCTTCTTTGCGTCCTCGCTGAGCTGAACCTTGTTTTCGGCGTCGTTCTTTGCTCCCGCCGTCCTGGTCTGTGACGCAGCGTCGCTTCTTGCGGCTGCGGTCCTGTCGTAATAATTGCTGCGATATACTCCGTAATTTCCTATCCTGTCCATTTTCTGCCCTCCGTTGCACTTTGATAAAGATGTAATTCCGTTTACAGTTCTCAGTTATTATCTCGGCTCGCCTGAGAAAAAATTAATACCCCTTATCTGATTTTTGGTCAGTTTTGGTCAGCGGTTCACCATGCAGTATAAAATCTCAAGCTTTCCGCAGTCGGTCTCAAAATCCACAAGCACGCTGTTGCCAAGGCGCAGGGAGTCGTCGGAATACTTGTCAAAAAACAGATCCCCCTTCCACTCGAGATTTTCGCCGCCTTCTTTGACATAAGGCATTGTTCTTGAAGCTATCATGTCTCCCATTTCCAAAAGCGCCGAGCTTTCAATACCGTCAGGCTGATCAATATTTTTGATTTCCAGGCCGCTTATCTTTCGATAGAGCGACCTTGCCATCTCCTCGGAAAAACCGACCAGAAAGACATATTTCTTATTGCAGCCGAAGACGACTCTCACAACCACCTTGCTGTCTATGTACCCCTCGTACACGCGGACATCGGTTTTTGTGATCCCTATGTCGAAGGTGTCCGGCAGAAACTCCTCCGCCGCCTCCTTTATCACATCCTCCAGACCGTCGAAATTGAGCTCCGGGCTTATGGGCGTGTTTGACATGATTTTTCTGTCATATCCGCAGACGTGCATGGAAAGCCACGTCATCAGCGTTCCGACAAATCTTTTTAAAGTCTCCCTGGAAAAATCATTCGACACCTTTGACTTATAATTCAGCACGGTATTCTTAAACTGACTGTGGATCCTGGCATGCTGCTCATAGCTTACGTAGTTCATCTGTTTCTGGACCGTTTCCTCCGCTTTGAAATGCTTGACCGTGTAGTCGGCCAGAAAATCGAGAATCTCCATGCACCCTCTTTTGTTCTGTGCCTCGTCGCCTGTCATCGCTATGGTGAGAAGCTCCTCCACATTTTTAAACAGCTCTATGTGCTGGGCGTCGATCAGATCGTTTCCCGTCCTGTATTCATCCTTCCAGAGCCTTATGGTTTCCATATTTTTTTGTTCCCCTCTCGTCCGTCATCCCTACCACTGTCTCATAAACATAATTCCGAAAAATCCCATCCCGTAGTCGCTGATGATTGTAGCCGACGTCTTCTGCGCAAAGACGCGCTCGAAATACTGATATTTCTTTATCTGCTGCACGTACTCGTTCTGCTGCTTTACGGTGAGACACGCGTGTGCAAGACAACATTCCTTTCCGTCCAAAACGGTAATCTTTTTCAACTGCTTCTTTATAAATTTGCGGTACACCTTTTCAGGACTGCCAAACATCACCGACGTGAGCTTCATCCTGCTCTGGTTCATCACAATAACCGGGTACATGTTAAACATTCTGCAGGCCGCCGAAAAAGGTTTCCCGATCCTGCCGTTGCGGCTGAGAGTCTCAGGCGTCGTCACGACAAAGCTCAATGAGATACGCGCCTTCATATCGTCTATAAGCTTGAGTATCTCCGCGACTCCAATATTGGTCTGAGCCATCTTTGCCGCGTAAAGCACCAGAGCGCCCATTCCGCTGGAAATCTGTCCGGAATCTACAACATGCACATTGTCAAAGCCCTTTGCCGCTTCCATTGCGGTGTCATAGCAGGAGTCCGTATATCTTGCCGCCGATATATGTATGACCTGTTCCGCCCTGTCAAGGGTGTTTGCAAACAACGCTTCATATTCCTCCACCGAAGCGTGCTCGGAGCGCAGCGTGCTGCCGCCGTTTTTTAAGTACGTCACAAGATTGTCCGCAGTGATTTCCTTTCCGTCCGCAAATCTTCCCTGATCGGTAAATATGTAATAATACATTGTCTTTATGTCAAAGCGCTCAAGCAGTTCCTGCGACAGATCGCAGACACAGTCGGCGGTCACGGCGACTTTTTTCTTTCTCGTCCCCATCACCTGCTGGATGACTTCCTCGGACTGTTCTTCCTCTTTTCCGCTGTACTCTATGAGCTCGGGAGGCAGGAATTTTAAAAGCGTCGCCTCCAGAAGCGCGCCGTTTATGGGTTTTGCAAGATAGCTCTGGAAGCCGCTGTTCTGGTAAATTTCCTCCGCGCCCGACAACGCGTTCGCCGTGAGGGCGATGACGGGCACGTTCTGGCAGAGTCCCTCCTGCTGGCGCCTGAGCCTCTTTAACGTCTCAACGCCGTCCATCTCCGGCATCATGTGATCCATAAAGATCACGTGATAGAATTTGCCCTTAGTCATTTCCAGACATTCCTCGCCGCTCTTTGCGGTGTCGATCTGCACCTTTGTGCCCCTCAAAAGCTTTGTGGCTACCATAAGGTTCATCTCGTTGTCGTCCACAATAAGGATCCTGGCGTCCGGAGCCTCAAAGGACTGCCTGTACTTCTCCCTGTTTGCAATCTTTTTCTTTATCATCAGATCAAGCGGTCCGATTGGTTTTTCGTCCATGATCTGCTGCTCGACGGTGACGGTGAAGGTTGTGCCCTTCGTGTAGATGCTGTCCACGGTGATCGTTCCGCCCATCATTTCCACAAGCTGCTTTGATATGGACAGACCAAGCCCCGTCCCCTCAACATTGCGGTTCTTGAGAGAGTCCACACGCTTAAACGCCTCGAAAAGCTGATCCATGTCGTCCTTCTTTATTCCCATGCCCGTATCGGCCACGGAGATTCTGAGACGCACATTGTTGGCGGCGGTGCGCTCCGCCTTGGCGCGCAGCGTCACGGAGCCCGTCTCGGTGTACTTGACGGCGTTCGTGAGAATGTTGGTAAGCACCTGTTTTAACCTGATCTCATCGCCGTAGAGCATTGACGGGATATCAGGAGAAATGTCAACCTTAAATTCCAGCTCCTTCTGGTGGGCGCGTACCCATATAATGTTTACAAGATCGCTGAACATCGCCCCCGTCTCGTACCTTGTGGGCACGATCTCCATCTTGCCCGACTCAAGCTTTGACAGATCAAGGATATCGTTAATCAGCGTCAGAAGCATCTTGCTCGCGTTCTGAATGTTGATGGAGTTTTCGGCTATCTCGTCGGAAATATCCTCGCGCAGCGTCATCTCGTTAAGTCCGATGATTGTGTTTATAGGCGTCCGGATCTCATGGCTCATGTTTGCGAAAAAGGCGCTCTGCGAGCGGTTGATCCGCTCAAGCTCCTCCCTTTTTTTCTCCTCCTCCTCCTTTTCCACGAGGTGGACGGTGTTTTGCACCTTTAACAGAAATCCCACCATAAGCGCCGTCGTCAGGACTGCCACTCCCGAATCAAAAAGCGCAAATCCCTTCCGCTCCACGGGCACCACCCACTCGGGACGGTAATACGAAAGCACATAGGTCACTATGAGCGCGATAACGGAATAAACCTCCATCACCAGCATCTTTCTGCCCTTAAAAAGGAAAAATACCAGTATCACACCCGTCACCATCCAGACCGGCGCGCCGCTGTCCATACCCCCGCTTACAAAAAACATACACGGGAAAATAATGCCGTTTGCAAAAAAGGTAAGCACCGTCGCGTGGACGCGGTATTTTCCGAATTTTGACGACAGATTAAGCGACAGGATCATGACTGCCAGAAAGACTGCAAGCGGAACGAGCGCAGTCCACGACATGCCCCGCACAGCGTCAAGGACCATGTAAAAAATGACCGCGGCCATTCCGAATACAACTATGGATCTGAACATCCGCTCACGCAGTTCCATCTTTTCATCAAACTGCCTGCGGATCCAATTCTTTATCATACGCTTACCCCCAGCCTTTCTCTGATGGCCGCCAGCTCGTCCTCAGCCCCCATGAAGTCAAACATGGCGGCTTTTCTACGAATGGGCTCCGTCAGCTCCGTCAGCGATAAATCCCCGTAACCGTATCCCTTAAGCTCATCAAGTACCGCGTCCACCGCCTCGCTTTCAAAGGTCTCAAGCGCCTCGCCGATGCGTGAGAGCTTATCCTTAAGCTCATCGCCTGAAAGCTGCGCAAGCCCGGCCGCCGCGCCGTTATCCTTTTCGCCCTTAACGTCCGCGCCCTCTCCGTCTGCACCTGCCTCTGCTGTGCCGCCTTTATGAGCGCTGTCAGGCTCCAGGCCGTCCGCTTCCGCCTGGCCAATCCTTCCGTCCTGGCCAAGCTCTGAAAGCACACGCTCATATTCTTCCATCATCTCCTGATGATGACTGTCGATGTAATCCTCACGTATGTTTTTTCCCGCAAGCTCAAGCTCCTTTGCCATGTCGGAGAGCTTAAGGGCGCCTATGCCCTGCGACGTACTCTTAACCGCGTGTACAAGTATGGAATAATTCTTCCAGTCCCTGTTTTTATAAAAATCCCTGATTTCCTTTATCTTCTCAAGCCCCGAGGTGTAGTAGATCCGTACCACATCCAGATAATCCTGGAGCTTTCCGCCGCAGTAGGTAATTCCCTTCTTTACGTCTATGCCTTTAAAATGCACTCCGTCCGATGCGTCGCCGCCGGCGTCTCCACCGGTCTGCTTTTCGCCTGCCCGCTTCACGTCCTCCTCAGTCACCTTCAAGACCTTCTGAGGCGGGATATACCGAAGCAGCACGCGCTCAAGGACCGACAGCTCTATGGGCTTTGCCACGAAATCCTGGAAACCCTCCGCCAGAAACATTTCACGCGCTCCTCCGATCGCGTTTGCCGTCAGGGCTATAATCGGAACATTCTGGAAGTATTTTCCGGGCTTCTGCCTGATCCTGTGCATTGTCTCCACGCCGTCCATCTCCGGCATCATGTGATCCATAAACACAAAATCGTAATCCATTGTCTCTATCTTCTTCAGTGCCTCCTTGCCGCTGTAAGCCGCAAAGACCTTGATCTGGTAAGGTCGCAGAAGTCCCTCCACCACCTTTATGTTCATCATGTTGTCGTCCACCACCAGGATGCTTGAGGACGGCGCTATAAAGCGGCTGCCGTTTCTTCCGCTCTGGCTTATTGACTGCACAACCTGCTCGCCGTTTAATACCGATGCCATCGCAACCGCATAAAAGGGCTTGTATATCCTGAGCAGCTTTCCTGAGACATCAGCGTCGTTCTCCCTGTCAAGCACAAGCACGACAGGTATCTGCTCAGCCAGACTGTCGAACCATTCCTTGTCCTCGCAGTATTCCTCCCAGCATATGAAAACATGGGTGTACTTTGTATTTTCCAGCCTTCTCTTAAGCTCCGCCAGATTGCGGCACGGCCTGAAGCGGAAGCCGAGCTGGTCAACCATATAACGTATACAGTTTTCATAACCGTCACGGATGGCCGCATATTTATATTTTTCCATGTTAATATAGGACACAACGTTGATTTCCTCAGGATTGTTCAGGGAGATGATCGCCGTGTTGTCCACCACCTTCTGCGGCACAACAAACTGGAACTCGCTCCCCTGTCCCGGAGTGCTTCGCACGGTGATGAAGCCGCCCATCTTCCGCACAATGGCCTGTGAGATGGCAAGTCCGAGACCCACGCCGCCCTCCTGGCGGTTCCTCTTTGTGTCCACCTGATTAAAGGTGGAGAAAAGCTTCTCAAGCTCGGCATCGTTCATGCCTATGCCTGTGTCCTGTATGTTTACGATGAGGTTTATGCCGTATTCTTCTCTGCGGTAGGAAATCTTTATTATCACGCAGCCTTCCGGAGTAAACTTGACCGCGTTGTTTACGAGGTTCATAATCACGCGTCTTAACTTCTGCTCGTCTCCGACCAGCCCGCTCGGGATAGTGGCGTCGCATGACACGATAAGCTCGAGGTCTTTTCCGTTTAGCTGGGCGTTTGTCATATTCATGACGTCGTTAAGCGTCGATGTGATGTTGTACGGTTCCTCCACCAGATCCATCTTTCCGGACTCAAGCTCCGAAAAATCCAGGATATCGCTTACAATCGACAGAAGGTTGCGCCCCGCGGTCTGAATGTCGAAAACCTCGCCGCGCACCCCGGGCTCAAGCTCCTCCCTCAGAAGCATTTCGCTCATGCCGCATATCGTGTTGATGGGCGTGCGGATCTCATGGGATACGTTGGCCATGAAGTCGTCCTTGCTCTGCTCCACCTGGCTGAGCGTCTCAATGTTTTCCTTAAGGCTGCGGCTTGTGGTAATCTGCCCGCGGATCAGATAGTATGTAAGATACTCCACCAGATAGACCGACAGAGCCCTCAGGATAAGCCGATAGACATCGTTTCCTCCGCCTATTACGATTGTTTTTGCTATTACTCCGTGGTAAAAAAGAAGAAACGTTGAACCCAAAAAAGACAGGACTACAATCTCAGGAATACAATAGATGCCTAAAAGGACTATCATGCAGCACATTGTTGAGAGCAGAGAAAAATAATCGTCCGAATGGACGCCGTAAATAATGAAATTGAGCCATGCCAGAGTTGCGGTCAGAAACGCCCGAAATCGGTAATTTTTCATTTCCTTCAGGTAGAAAGCCCAGCAAAGGCACATCCCGCCGACAATGACGGGGACGATCCACTGCCCCCATCCAAGCACCAGCGAAGCTCCTGTCATCACAGCCGTATAAATGCTGTAAATGATAAGGATCACCCGCTCAATGGACTTTTTCTGCTCCGGTTGATTATCTCGTGTCATACTTCCTCTCATTCCGCCGTAAAACGGCTCCGCGCAATTCAGTTCCGGTTACCATCCTCTGTTTGCAAGATGTTCTCTCAGCTTTTGATCCAGACTCAGAAATACTTCCGTGATAACGGGGTCGAACTGAGTTCCCTTGCCCTCCTCAAGAATTTCGTAAATCTTTTCTATCGGCCGCATGGCAGGCTTGTAACAGCGCTCCTCGTAGAGAGCGTCAAATACATCCGCAAGCGCCATGATCCGCGCTCCCAATGGGATCTGCTCGCCGCTTAGTCCCTGGGGGTAACCTTTGCCGTCCCAGCGCTCGTGGTGGCACATGGCAACATCCTTAACAAGCCTTATGTAATCCTCCTCCTCGACATCGCCTATAATCTCGTCTATTATGGCGCTGCTGCAGGAGGTGTGTTCCTTCATCCTGTCGTACTCCTCCGGAGTAAGCTTCCCGGGCTTTTGCAGAATACTGTCGGGAACCTGTATTTTTCCAACGTCATGCAGGGGAGCCGCCTTGCACAGCTTTTCTACGTAGTCCTCCGTCATAACATCGGGGAAAAGTCCCCGCCGTCTCAGCTCCTCGGCGATCATCCTGACGTAGGTCTGGGTATTTTTCACATGCTTTCCCGTGCTGCCGTCGCGGCTCTCGATAAGGTTTGCCATTCCCACTATCACATGCTCCTGCATATCGCTTATACGACGCAGGGCTCCCGTGAGCTGGGCGGCCTGTTCCTCAACCATCTTTTCCAGACTGTTACGGTACCGCTGAAGTTCCACGGTCCGCATCACACGACTGCTTAAAATCTCCGGAAGGAAGGGCTTTCCTACAAAATCCACGGCTCCCGCCTGGAAACATTTAATCTCTGTCTCCTCGTTTTTGTCAGCCGTCAGGAATATTATCGGAATGGAGCGCCACTGCGGATTGTCCTTCATCTTCTCAACAAGTTCAAATCCGTCCATATCCGGCATGTTTATGTCAACCAGAACAAGATCCGGTATGTTGTTTTCAAGATAACGGCATGCCGCTTCTCCGGAATTGGCCGCCGCAATCCTGAAATCTTCACCCAGGATCTTTTTAGCAAGCATCAGATTTGATGTGTCGTCGTCCACGACAAGTATCACTTCGCTCATTTTTATCCGCTCCCTCAAAGCGCATGCGCGCTCTGCTTCCTTACCTCTACAGTTCGGCTGGCGCCATTCGCAATGTTGCGCTTGCGGCCGCTGTCTGCTTAACTCTGCAGTTCAGTGCGCACCATTTGCAATGCCGCGCTTGTGCCGCTGTCTGCTTAACTCTGCAGTTCAGTGCGCACCATTCGCAATGCCGCGCTTGTGCCGCTGTCTGCTTAACTCTGCAGTTCAGCCTGAGCCCAACAGACGGCCGACTGAGCTGTAAGTATATTGTAATGTCAAGACTCGGGTTTGTCAATAAAGCGTGTCCCGATTTTACGCGCTTTCGTATCAGGTCTGACCTTCCGTCGTATTCAGCCCGCTACTGTCGAATGTTCTCCCGACAGACGCGCTTCCGCTCGGTTGCGCACGTAACGGACACTAGGCTCGAAAG
>CANQSE010000068.1 GCA_947626405.1 uncultured Acetatifactor sp.
AAGCTGCTGTCCGCCGAAAGGAGCCTAAGGAGCGCCGCGCGGGCAGGACGTTTATGAAGCTCTGCCATTATATGATGCAGTATAAATGGATGCTTGGTCTGGCCATGATCTGCACTCTGGGCAGCAATATTTTTGCGCTTATCGGACCGAAGCTCACAGGTCTTTGTATCGGCGCCATAGAATCCGGAGCGGGAAAGGTGGATTTTGGAAAGGTCGGATATTATGCCGCCTGGATGGCCGGATTTTATGTGATGAGCGCGGCAATGTCGTACGGCCTTCAGGTCCTTATGCTGACAATCAGCCGCAGGGTGGTTTACCGTATGCGTCAGGATGTCTTTGAAAAGCTTATGACACTCAGGGTCGGTTATTTCGATGTACACCAGACGGGAGATATCATAAGCCG
This sequence comes from uncultured Acetatifactor sp., assembly GCA_947626405.1. Classification (GTDB taxonomy): domain Bacteria; phylum Bacillota; class Clostridia; order Lachnospirales; family Lachnospiraceae; genus Acetatifactor. The sequence continues at coordinate 404 of CANQSE010000068.1, forward strand.
TATATCCTACGATATCGACACGTTAAACGCTTCGCTCTCAAGCGATCTGGTACAGCTTTTGACAACCGTAATAACGGTGGTTGGGGCGTTGGTGATGATGCTCACCATATCTCCGGCGCTTGTGCTGGTGTTCGCCTTTACGGTACCGCTGTCAGTTGCGCTCACAAAATATATCACAGGGAGGACGAGACCGCTGTTTCGCAGGCGTTCTTCTAAGCTTGGGGAACTCAACGGATTTGTGGAGGAAAAAATCACAGGACAGAAGACCCTCAGGGCTTACGGGCGCGAACAGTACATACAGGGGAGATTTGACATAAAAAACAAAGAGGCCTGCGACGCGTATTACATGGCGGAGTATTACGGAAGCATCACCGGTCCGTGCGTGAATTTTGTGAACAATCTTTCGCTTTCGCTTATAAGCGTTTTCGGAGCCCTGCTGTATCTTGCCGGACGCATGAGCGTCGGTGACATTTCCTCCTTTGTGCTTTATTCGCGCAAGTTTTCGGGACCTATCAACGAGGCTGCAAACATCCTGAGCGAGCTTCAGTCGGCGTTTGCGGCGGCGGAGCGTGTGTTCAGGCTTTTAGAGGAGGATCCGGAAGCTGCGGATATCCCCGGAGCCCGTGCGCTTGAAAACGTGAGCGGGCAGGTGGAGCTTAAGAACGTTAATTTCGGATATGAAAAGGGAAGACAGGTTATACACGACCTGAGTCTTACGGCCGCTCCCGGAAAGCTTGTGGCTATTGTTGGGCCGACCGGAGCGGGAAAGACCACGCTCATAAACCTTCTCATGCGTTTTTATGATCCCGACAGCGGGCAGATACTGGTGGACGGCGAAGCGGCATCCGATTTTACCAGGCAGAGCCTGAGAAAAGCATATGCCATGGTGCTTCAGGACACCTGGCTGTTTTACGGCAGCATTTACGAAAATCTGGTCTACGGCAATGCAGACGCCTCAAGGCAGGAGGTGGAAGCGGTCGCAAAAGCGGCGCATGTCCATTCATTTATAAGGCGTCTGCCACAGGGTTACGATACTATCCTTACCGACGAGGGCACAAATATATCAAAGGGTCAGAAACAGCTTTTAACCATTGCCAGAGCCATGCTGCTCGATGCAAAGATGCTGATTCTGGACGAAGCGACGTCCAATGTGGACACGCGCACGGAGCGGCAGATCCAGCAGGCAATGTTAAAGCTCATGGAGGGAAAGACCTGTTTTGTGATAGCCCACAGGCTGTCTACAATTGAAAATGCCGACCTTATTCTGGTGGTAAACGACGGCGAGGTGGTGGAGCAGGGAACACACAGGGAGCTTATGGAGCAGGACGGCGTCTACCGCAAGCTTTACAACGCTCAGTTTGAGTGAGTATGGGGGCCGGATATGGAAAATTCGTACCGTTATTTTGAAAACAGAGAATGTAAGTATTTCCCCTGCCACGAAGGGCAGGAGGAGTTTAACTGCCTGTTCTGTTACTGTCCGTTGTATTCAAGGGAAAAATGTCCGGGAAATCCGTCGTATTTGGAAAAATCCGGTAAGAGAATTAAAGTGTGCTCAAACTGCACGTTTCCCCACGTCCCTTCAAACTACGACGCCGTTATAGAGCTTTTAAAAGAAGGCTGAAGAAGTTTTTTCAGGATGTTTTTCAGTATGCGGAAAGAGTGTCACGCTTCCGGCCTGGCAGGATTCACATGAACCATTATATGCTTGACCCTGGAAAAGTTCTGCTCGATGGAATCGTGGACACGTTCCGCAATCCTGTGGGCTTCACTCAGGGTCATATTTCCGTCTGCGCTTATTTCTATATCAATGTAGATTCTGTTTCCGAAAACGCGCGTGCGCAGAAGATCCACACTTATCACGCCCGGCTGCGAAAGGGCGTTAAGGCGCAGCTTTTCCTCGGTTTCATCGTCACATGCCTTGTCTACCATCTTGTCGATTGCATCCTTAAAGATTCTTACGGCTTCCTTGCCGATGAGAACACAGATGACGAGACTTGCAACGGGGTCAAGCGCAGCAAATCCCATCCTTGCGCCAAGTATGCCGATGAAAGCGCCGATGGATGAGAGTGCGTCCGAGCGGTGGTGCCATGCGTCCGCCATCAGCACGCCGGAATCGATTCTGAGAGCAACGATTCTGGTATATCGATACATTGCTTCCTTTACAATGATGGAAATCACCGCCGCCCACAGCGCAAGTCTTCCGGGCGCTTCCAGTCCTGAATACTGCTCCGAGAAAATATCGGTAAGCGCTTTATAGCCTATTCCGAGCCCGGTCACGCACAGAATAGTAGACAGGACGATTGCGGCGGCGCATTCCATGCGCTCATGTCCGTACGGATGCTCTCTGTCGGAAGCCTTTCCGGAGATTTTCACGCCTATGATTACTATAAATGTGCTGAACACGTCGGAAGCCGAGTGTACAGCGTCGCTTATCATCGCTCCCGAGCCTGCGATAAGGCCGGCCAGCAGCTTAAAAGCCGAAAGAACCACGTTTGCGGCAATGCTTATGACGGATACCCGCATGGCCGCTTTCTCGTTGTCTATGTAGCCGTTTTCCATATGGCGGACCCCCTAATTGTTTTACAGGTCGCTTGCAGCCCGGGTTTTATACGCTGCCTTTGGCGAAAGCAATTTCCGCAGTCAGGGTGTTCGGAATGCTGCCTCCTGAATTTTTGATTTTCTGCGCAAGGACCTCCAGATGATGGACGCGCTGTCCGGTAAGAACCTTGTAACGCTCAAGAAGCTCGGAATACAGCGGGTTCTGGGTCATGCCGGCCATCAGCTTCGCGGGGAAAGGGCAGTAGGAGAACATGATCCGGCGCGCCACCTTGTTTAACCTCGGCGAGTTATTGCCCTCAAATAACACCCAAATCATATAATCCCTGACAAACATTTCCTTAAAACTGTTTTTGGCACGCTGCAGGCTTACGCGGACGCGCTCCTTGGCCTCTGCGCTCAGATCGTGGTTTTTGCGGTAGAACTGGACGTAGTCGAAATATTCGCTTGTCATGGAGCGCTCTGAGACGTCGTTCCAGCGCGTGCCCTGTATGCGCTTGCACATTTCCCAGCGGAACTCGCCTGTCAGACGGACCATTGTCGCGGTGAGATCCTCCATGTGGAAGATGGAAAAAGCTATCCTGCCGGGGCTGTTTCGTTTCTTCCCCTCTATTTCCTGCCACATGATGCCGCGGATCCCGACGTTGGGCGCAAGAATTACATCGGGCAGGTATTCAAGATGTATTGTCTCCTTGCCCATGACTTCCATATTTTCATAATCCATGCTCTCTCTGTAGAACGCGGAATAATCAACGCTTCTTATGCTCTCCAGCGCCTTGTTTATCTTAGCCGCGGTGACGAATGAGCTTTTGAGATCCTTAAGCACGTTTTCGGCGGAAAAGACGGGGCAGAATGTGCTTATGCGCCCGAAGGTCACCTTGTTTACCGACAGGAACATATTCTGCAGCTCAAAATTCACTTTGCTCATGGGATCCTGCTCCATGGCGCTTACCTGCGACGCGGTCAGATTACCCTGCGCCTTCTGCTTGTGGATGTAGTCGCTGTAGTCCTCGTCGAACTCGTTGCGGCTCGGGCTCTTGTCGCCTCTGTAGATGGCGTTTAGCCAGTCATAAAACGTGTATACGCCGAAGCTGCTCTGGTCTTCCATTCCGAAGGTGAGATTGTAAAGCGTCACGCTGTTTGAACTGCCGGCAAGCTCCTCGTCCACATATCCGAAATACAGAAACATTTTTACGGGAATGGGTATACGGATGGCGGACAGGGTCCTCTCAAAGACGGCGGCGTAAAGGGAATAAAACTCCGCGGTCAGGTGCCTGCGCAGACGGGTCGTTACGTCGTCAAGGGAGTTTTTGTCATCAAGCTCCCTGTAGGCTATAATGTGCTGGCGGAAAGAATCGGCTTCGTCAAAGGCCGAACCGGCAAATTCAAGTATGGTGTTCATGCTGCCGGCAAGCTCCGACAGGATGGAAGCCGTCAGAGCGTCGTCCTTACTGTCGTCGGCGGATGCAGGTTTTGATATGGCGGCCATCTTGCTGCGGAATCCGCCCACTCTTGCGGCCACCTGGGAGGCGTCAAGTGAAGGATTTCCCTCAAAATGGCGTATCATGCGCTCAATATCCGAGCATAGCGAAACCGCGTCCTCCGATCCAGCGCCAAGCTTGTAATATAAGGAAGTATAAAAATCAAACAGATCGTTTGACGAGCTGTTGAAATAATACTGAAGTATACGTGAACAGTAGTTGTTCTGCTCCTCAAGCACTGAGTAGGTTTTTCTGAAGTCCAGGCTGCCCTTGCGCAGCATGCCGAGTGAGATTCCGGGCTCAGTCACCATTGCCTTTGCGTGTTCGCCGGAATATATATTCTGGAGTCCAAGATAATAACTGTTAAGCCAGATATCGGGATCCTCCTCCACGATATATGAGGCCACGTCGAGTACGCCCTCAAGCGCTCTGGGCTGCACCCTGTAGCGTGAGCATAGAGAGTTGTATTTCTCATAGTCTCCCATCAGATTCTGGTGCAGGGTCGCGCAGTTCATCTCGGATACGGAGCTCTGCGCAAGCAGAGTGTTGATCTGGCGAAACAGCGAGAGCATAAAGACTCTTGCGGCATCGGGATGCTTCTGGAGCAGATCCCCAAGAGCTTCCATGTTGTTTATAGGGTAAGTCAGTATGCTCGTTTCCTCCGCAGCCGTGTAGCTGAGAAAGTGTACCTCGGAGCATATTTCGCAGATCCCGATCACGTCCGCTTTTTTCAGCGTGTAGCTTCCTCCGGGGTAATAAGCGTTTACGACGCCGTTCGTGATAATGTGGAGCGCGGTCATCGGCTGACCGATTTTATAGATTTCTTTTCCCTTTGCCAAGATGGTTCCCGCCATATTTCTTCCTGCCCTTCTGATGCGTTTTTAATTTAAATTCTGATGCGTTTTAATCGTAACGGTTAAGCACTCCGTCTTATTAAGCCCGGTCATGCAGGTGTTTTCCCTGCAGACCGCCTGAGCGCGTCTGCAGCATCGTAGTCATATGCCACGCCGATTAAACCGGATGTTTTCCCTGCAGACCGTCTGAGCGCGTCTGCACCTTTAGAGGTGCTCTCTTACCTGGCGTCCGTTACGTGAACAGCCGGGCACAGGCGCGTCGTTTTGTTAAAGTTTATATGCCGGATTGGAGCGCTACAAAACATAATACCACAAATCTTACACAATTGTACATAAAAATACAATAAACTATCTTGATTTTTTTCTTGATTTTTTTGCTGAATTTTTTGCTGTACTTTTATTAAATTTGTGTTAAAATAAAAATACATATGTGTCATTTTTCAGAATTTCATGGGAAACGGGGGCGGAGCGGTTGTATGGAACAGACTGTTGAATACCGTCAGAAGCTGGTTGAAGAATATAAGAGGGTTACTGCGCCGCTGTTTAAATATCTGCCATGGCTGGAGAGCAATGCGGGACAGAAGGGCAGCACACTTTATCAGGGCGACGGTACGGGAGAGAACGTAATGCACTTTCCGGTCTATGATTCCACGCTCTTAAGTTTTGTGAAGGAGGCCGGAGCATCCCCTCTGATGGACAAAAACTACAGCTATATTTATACGCGAAACAGAATCAGAACCCATGACGACGAGAAAAGGATAATTGCCTCGGCGGAGCTTAAGGACTGGGATGTCCTGAGGGGGATCCTTTCCAAGTACGTACTGGGCGGCAGGACAAGAGGGCTTATGTGGAGCGAAGCCGTGGAGCAGAATCTGTTTTTGCTTGTGTTGAAGCAGATGCAGAAGATTATAGAATTTTGGGACAAACCACTCGATATCAGGTGACGGGGAAGAATGCCGTCTGTGGCGGCAGAAAAGAGGAAAAATGGGAGAAAAATCGGTTCAAAAGAGAAAGTTCATCCTGGAGACGGCAAGAAAAGTATTCGTGGAAAAGGGCTTTAAGAAAGTCACAATGAAGGATATTGTGGAAGCATGTGAGATAAGCAGGGGAGGACTTTATCTGTACTTTGACAACACAAGCGAGATTTTTACGGAGGTCATGCGGCTTGAGAGCGAGGAGGCTGACGACGTCTTTTCCGACAGCATAACGGAAGACGCCACGGCCGCGGATATCCTTGTGCTGTTTTTGCAGGAGCAGAAAAAGGAGCTTCTGAGGAAAAAGGACACGCTGACGCAGGCGATTTACGAATTTTATTTTGAAAACCAGCCGCCAAAGAAGGACAACATTTTAAAGAAGCAGTTTGATTCCGCGGTGAAGATAATAGAGAAGCTTATTGAGACGGGAGTTGACAACGGAGAGTTCTACTGCGAGGACTGCGCGGGAACGGCGCGCAACATTATGTTTGTGCTTGAAGGGCTCAAGATTTCGGCGCAGACCATAAAGATCACCCCTGAAACGGTGGATCGGGAGATCATGTACATACTGAAGTCGTTGGGAGTGGAGGCTTGATTTGTGCCGGAGCGTCACAAATTGCCCTGATGGCAGATGAGAAATCGCATACGCTAACTGTATTTACAGTTTTTTCTCATCGCCCTGTCGCGTAAAACGCTCAAAGGCGAATTAATTCGCCTTGGATTGGGGAAAGTGTGAAAAACGTTCCAGATTGGGGATTAAAATGGGAGAAGTAAGACGGATTTATGTGGAAAAAAAGGAACCCTTTGCGGTAAAGGCCAGGGAGCTTCTGGAGGAGATAAACGGTTATCTGGGCGTAAACGCCGACGGAGTGCGGATTTTTATCCGCTACGACGTGGAAAACCTGTCGGCTCAGGTCTTTGAGACGGCGTGCAGGACCGTGTTTTCTGAGCCGCCCGTAGATTATCTCTATCGTGAGACGATAGAAATTCCCGAGGGAGCGAGAGTCTTTTCGGTTGAGTTCCTTCCGGGGCAGTTTGACCAGAGAGCGGACTCCGCCGTACAGTGCGTAAGGTTTCTTGACGAGACGCAGGAGCCCTTGATCCGCACTGCAGTCACGTATATGATTCTGGGAAACGTGACGCAGGAGGAGTTTGAGCGCATTAAGGCATACTGCATAAACCCCGTGGATTCAAGGGAAACCGGCATGGAAAAGCCTGTTACGCTTGTCACGGATTTTGAGGAACCGGCCGGAGTTCCCATACTCGAGGGATTTGCCGGCATGGATGAGGAAAAGCTCAAAAAGCTTTATGACTCCCTGTCGCTGGCGATGACCTTCAGGGATTTTCTTCACATACAGAATTATTTCAGAAACGACGAAAAGCGTGATCCGTCAATGACGGAGATAAGAGTGCTCGACACCTACTGGTCGGACCACTGCCGCCACACGACGTTTTCAACCGAGCTTAAGAGCGTGGAATTTGGCGAAGGTTATTACCGCGCTCCCCTTGAGTCCGCATACCGGAACTATCTTAAGACAAGAGAAGAAGTTTTCGGAGGAAGATCCGATAAATTTGTATGTCTTATGGATCTGGCGCTGATGGCGATGAGAAAGCTTAAAAAAGACGGCAGACTTAAGGATATGGAGGAGTCGGACGAGATAAACGCCTGCTCCGTGGTGGTTCCTGTGGAGACGGACTACGGCGATCACAGGGAAACCGAGGAGTGGCTTGTGTTTTTCAAAAACGAGACACACAATCACCCGACCGAGATCGAGCCCTTCGGAGGCGCCGCCACGTGTCTTGGAGGTGCAATCAGGGATCCGCTCTCGGGCAGAGGATATGTGTACCAGGCTATGCGTGTAACCGGAGCGGCCGATCCTACCGTGCCGGTGTCGGAAACCCTTAAAGGTAAGCTGTCTCAGAAGAAGCTCGTAAAGGGCGCTGCGGCAGGTTATTCGTCTTATGGAAACCAGATTGGTCTGGCGACGGGTTATGTGAAGGAAATTTACCACCCCGATTATGTGGCCAAGCGAATGGAGATCGGAGCCGTCATGGGAGCCGCTCCCAGAAAAAACGTAATCAGGGAGTCGTCCGCCCCGGGGGACGTTGTCATTTTGCTCGGAGGACGGACCGGACGTGACGGCTGCGGAGGAGCAACCGGATCCTCAAAGGTCCATACGGAAAAATCAATTGAAAACTGCGGCGCCGAGGTACAAAAGGGCAATGCGCCCACGGAGCGTAAGATTCAGAGACTGTTCAGGCGTCCCGAGGTCTCAAGGATAATAAAGAAATGCAACGATTTCGGCGCGGGAGGAGTTTCCGTGGCCATCGGCGAGCTTGCGGACGGCCTTGAGATCGATCTTGACAAGGTGCCGAAAAAATACGCCGGACTCGACGGAACCGAGCTTGCGATATCGGAATCTCAGGAGAGGATGGCCGTGGTTGTCGATGCGGGAGACGCGGACAGATTTCTGGGATATGCCGCCGAGGAAAACCTTGAGGCGGTGACTGTGGCAGTGGTGACGCAGGAGCCGAGGCTTGTGCTTAACTGGCGCGGTAAGAAGATAGTTGATATAAAGAGGGCTTTCCTGGATACAAACGGCGCCCATCAGGAGGCCGCAGTCATGGTTGACGTACCTGACAGGGAAGAAAGCTTCTTCAGGAAATGGGCTGTGCCCGCCGTGGGAGAAAAGCTTGCGTCAGGGGACATAAAGGGCGCGTGGCTTGCCCTGTTAAACGACCTTAACGTATGCTCTCAAAAGGGACTGGTGGAAATGTTCGACGCTTCCATCGGCGCGGGGAGCGTCCTGATGCCTTACGGCGGTACCCGCCAGCTCACGGAGACTCAGATCATGGCGGCAAAGCTGCCGATGCTTCACGGAAAGACCGACACGGTTACGATGATGAGCTATGGATTTGATCCGTAT
>CANQSE010000069.1 GCA_947626405.1 uncultured Acetatifactor sp.
TCTGCCGGAAGAACATCGACATTGCCGGGCTGAATACGACAACGCCGCGTCCTAACAGTTAAGCCTTTCACAGGCAAATACGACGGAGGGACTGAAATGTTACAAAGACTGTAACATTTCGGGCTCGCCATACCGATATAAAATTAAACCAAAGTTATCAAAATTGTACTTTGCGTTTTTGTTTATTTGTATTGATTTATTTAACGGAAAGGGAACAAAATGCGAATCGAGTATAATATAATGGCTTCGGATGCAGTCGGGCAGAGAACATCAGGCACCGCGAGTCGCAGGCTTGCGCTGAAAGGATATGGCAGCGACGTAAAAAATAACAGAAAAAACAGTGTTTTCACAGACACAGGTCGTATGCAGGATTTTGAATTTGATAAGGCGGACGGGCATATTTCAGACGCACAACGAATTTTTGAGTCTGCCGCATCCGGAGTACAGAGCCCTGCGGACGTTATTCCCCGGGTTCCTGACGTTCCCTACGGACATCTGGCAAAGGACGGAGTTATCAGTTATAACGGCGTTACGTTTGTCTGTGACGAAGACACCAACAGCATTTGCCTTGGAGATATGTCTGATGATAAGGAAGTGTTGAATATTCTTCTTTCAGACGGAGGGCATTTGAAGGTCAACCGAAAGAATCTTGGGGATCTTGCACAGGCCGCCGACATGTTTTCTCCCAGGGATCTAAACCTTATCATGCGCGCCATTGCACAGGATACAAAGGTTCAGTCAATGCAGCAGGAGCTTGACGAGATGAAAAACAGCATAGGTCGTCCCTCCGAAACATCCCGCGACGTGAAGTCAGATTAGATGTGCAGCCAGCTTAGGATAAGGCGGCGTTTCCCGCTTCCAGCGAAAGAAGGTATTTTTTCACCTCCGTACCGCCGGCAAAGCCGCCGATATCTCCGTTTTTGCGGATCACGCGGTGACATGGCACAAGGATCATAAGCGGATTGTCATGGTTTGCCTGTCCCACCGCCCGCACCGCTTTCGGACTGCCTGCGCTTATAGCAATATCTTCATAGCTGCGCGTTTCGCCGTAAGGAATCGAGCGCAGCGCGTTCCATACACTCTCCTGAAAGGGCGTGCCGCTATACCGGATCGGCACGTCAAACTGTTTTCTCTTACCGGCAAAGTATTCGTCAAGCTGTGCGCATACAAGACTAAGCAGCTCAGAACATGGCGACATCGTATTTTGGATATTGCATGAGTCTTTTGCGCAATTTTTTGAATTTTCCGTTTCCTTTTCACGCCACAGGCATACCCCCGTAATCTTTCCGTCTGTTTCGCTTATCTTAAGAATACCGACAGGACTTTGATAAATACAGGTAAGCATATTTTCCTCCATTGCCGCACATACACATCTTACAGTGCAATTCTATCACACTTTCCAACTGTTTAAAAAGCTATTTTAGCGAAAAGTAACAGTTCAGCCCCTCCGCCGTATTCAGCCCGGCAATGTCGATGTTCTTCCGGCAGACCGTTTGAGCGGTCGGCACTTGGCGAGGTACTCCCGAGCCTGGTGTCCGTTACGTGCGAAACCGAGCGGAAGCGCGTCTGCAGGGAGAATATCGGCAGTACCGGGCATGACTTGCAGGGGAAAAGCCGTACCGGGCGTGACTTGCAAAGGAAAGGCTGAACAGTTACCGCTAAAAAAGTAATTTGAGCAAAAAAACTTGATCCGGCCTGCGAAAGAAGTTATAATAGCACAATAAACATGCGTTTGAGAGAGGAATCTTATGAAAGTTACGTTAGAGCATCTCACAAAAATATTTCCGGGACGCGGACGAAAGTCCAGGGAGCAGGTCGTAGCCGTAAGCGATCTCACCTTTGAGATTCCCGACGGCAAACTCATCGGGCTGCTGGGGCCTTCCGGCTGCGGCAAGAGCACTGCCCTCAATCTGCTGTGCGGACTGTTAAAGCCCACAGACGGCAGGATTTTTTTCGGTGAGCAGGATGTCACCTCCCTTTCTCCGGAAAAAAGAGAGGTGGGAATGGTTTTCCAGAATTACGCTCTCTATCCCCACCTGACCGTGCTTCAGAACATTCTTTTTCCCCTGCAGAACCTTAAAGGGGATAAAAAGCTTACAAAGTCCGAGATGCAAAAGAAAGCCCTCGACGCGGCGAAACTTGTTCAGATAGAAAATCTGCTGGACAGAAAACCCGGCGAGCTGTCCGGAGGTCAGCAGCAGAGGGTGGCCATAGCAAGGGCGCTGGTAAAAACCCCCCGCATCCTCCTGATGGACGAGCCTCTCTCCAACCTTGACGCCAGGCTGAGACTTCAGACAAGGGAAGAAATCCGGCGTATCCAGAAGGAGACGAAAATTACAACCGTATTTGTGACCCATGACCAGGAGGAGGCCATGAGCATCTCCGACAGCATAGTGGTGATGAAAGACGGCGTTGTTCAGCAGATCGGCCGTCCGCAGGAGGTCTACGACGATCCCTGCAACCTTTTTGTGGCCAGATTCCTTGGAAATCCGCCTGTCAATCTTTTCCGCGGCTCTGTGAGGAATGAGAAGCTCTATATCGGAGAGGAACCGGTTATGGATATGAAAGGCGCAGAGGATCAGGATGTGTCTGTGGGAATCCGTCCTGAAGGCTTCATCCTTAAGGAACAGGGCGTACTTACATGCTCCTTAAGCGGTGTTGAGGTAATGGGACGCGACGTAAGCGTAGTGGCATCCCACGCATGCTGCCTTGAGCAGACTATCCGCGCCATTGTCGGCTCCGATACAAAAATAGATCTCTCCAATCCCGTTATCAGATTTGATCTGAAACCGGAAAAGGTACTTGTCTTCAACGCGCAGACTGAAGCCCGTCTTCGCGTAAAGGACGCCGCGTCTGTGTAGAAAACGTTGTAATGACAAAAGGAGAAGCATTTTATGGAGCATAAAAATATAAAAGCCTGGCTCTATCTTCTGCCTGCGCTTCTGTTTTTGGGCGTTTTTATGGTATACCCCCTTATCGACGTTTTTATCTATTCATTTGAGGAAAGCTATAACTTTGCCTCGCAGACCTACACCGGCACAGGTTCCTATAACTATTCCTATGTGCTGCGCGATCCTTACTTTCTGCAGGCGTTAAAAAATACCTTTCTGCTCGTTGTTATCACGGTTCCGGTCTCAACCGGGCTTGCTCTGCTTATCTCTGTGGGGCTAAGCTCTATAAAACCGCTCAGACAGCTTTATCAGACCGTGTTTTTCCTGCCCTATGTGACAAATACGCTGGCCGTAGGTCTGGTGTTCATGATCCTGTTTAAGAGAACGCCTTATACCGACGGCTTCGTAAACCTGATGTTAAGCTGGTTCGGCGCCGGCCCGATCGATTTTATCGACGGTTCCTACGCTGCAAAGATGTTTGTGATGTGTCTTTACACGATCTGGATCGTAATGCCCTTTAAGATTCTGATTCTGACAAGCGCCCTTGCCTCCGTGAACCAGACCTATTACAACGCCGCGCGGGTTGACGGCACGCCCGCAATCAGAGTTTTTTTCCGGATCACCCTGCCCATGATTTCGCCTACGCTGGTGTACCTTGTCATAACAGGATTTATCGGTGCTTTCAAGGCTTACAGCGACGAGGTGGCGCTGTTTGGGACGGACCTGAACGCGGCGGGTATGAACACCATAGTCGGTTATGTGTATGATATGCTGTACGGCAACAGCGGAGGTTATCCGTCCTACGCTTCGGCGGCCGCCATCCTCCTGTTTGCAATTGTGCTGACCATTACCTGTATCAATCTTCTCGTAAGCAGGAAACACGTACATTACATTTCCTGACAGACGCGGTCTTAGCATTGACCATGTTAAGCTTGATTTTCATGTGAAAGGATATGACATGGAAAAAGAAAAGAATTTTAAACTGAAACCGTTGACATACGTCTTTCTCACTCTCTGGGCGTTAATCGTGCTCTTTCCCTTTTACTGGATGGTGCTGACCTCCGTAAAAGGCTATGGCGCCTATAACTCCGAATATATTCCAAAGCTCTACACCTTATCGCCCACGCTTCAGAATTACGCGGACGCGTTTACCGCAGTGCCCCTTGCCCGCTATTTTGTAAATACGGTTTTTTTCACAGTGGCAACCACGTTAATAATGCTTGCCGTGACGATTCTTGCCGCATACGCTTTCGCGCGGCTTGATTTCAGGGGTAAAAATCTCGTGTTCGTCCTGTTTCTGTCCCTGATGATGATTCCGAATGAACTTGTGATCATCACAAACTATGTAACAGTCACAAATCTTGACCTCAGGAATACTTTCACGGGCCTCATTCTTCCCTCGGTGACTTCCGTGTTTTACATTTATCTTTTAAAGGAAAACTTTGAGCAGGTTCCCGATCAGCTCTATTATGCGGCAAAGGTGGACGGAACGTCGGACCTTAAATACCTTTTTAAGGTAATGATCCCCATCTGCAAGCCCACCATTGTCACAATCACAATACTGAAGGCCATTGAGTGCTGGAATTCCTACGTGTGGCCCCGGCTTGTCACCGATGATGAAAATTACTTTCTGGTCTCAAACGGCATTCAGTCCATCAGGGAGAACGGCTTCGGACGTGAAAACATTCCTGCCATGATGGCGGCGGTTGTTGTTATCTCTCTGCCCCTTATCCTTCTCTTTCTTGTGTTCCGTCACATGATTATGGCCGGAGTCTCAAGAGGCGGCACAAAGGGATGACCAAAAATGAATTGAAAGGAGCGGCGGAATGAAATATTTTAAAAAAGCCGGTATTTTCATATTGTGCGGCGTCCTGGGGCTTTTGTCACTCACGGGGTGTCACGGCGCCGCTGTGCAGAACCAATTTGAGATACCGGAGGAATTTGACACTTCCAGACAGTATGAGATTACCTTCTGGGCAAAAAACGACACAAACGTAAATCAGACCAGGATATATGAGAAAGCGATCTCGGACTTTCAATCCCTTTATCCAAATATTACGGTAAATCTCAGGCTTTACACGGATTACGGCAGGATTTACAACGATGTGATCACCAATATTTCCACGAACACTACCCCAAACGTCTGCATCACTTACCCTGATCACATCGCCACCTACCTGACAGGCAGCAACAGCGTCGTCGCCCTTGACGGGCTCTTTTTGGACGAAAAGTATGGGCTGGGAGGCAGTGAGCTTTTGTTTGACTCGCCAAAGAAAGACGAGATCATTCCTAAGTTTCTGGAGGAATGTAAGATCGGCGGCTCATACTACGCCATACCATACATGCGCTCCACGGAGGCCTGCTATATCAATAAGACATATGTAGAGAACCTGGGTTTTTCGCTGCCCGATCAGCTTACATGGGATTTTGTCTGGCAGGTTGCTGAGGCTGCCACAGCCAAAAATGACGACGGGACTTTTAAAATCAACGGTCAGAATGTGATGCTGCCTTTTATCTATAAGTCCACCGACAACATGATGATCCAGATGCTGCGTCAGAAGGGAGCGGGATATTCCACCTCCGACGGAAAAATCGAAATTTTTAACGACACCACGAAAGAGCTTTTGCGCGATATCGCTTCCCATGTCGTAAACGGCGCTTTCTCAACCTTTAAAATATCAGGCTACCCCGCCAACTTCCTTAACGCGGGTCAATGTATTTTTGCCGTGGACTCCACTGCCGGAGCCACCTGGATGGGCTGCGACGCACCGCTTATCGACATAAGCGAGGATAAGCTTATACAGTTTGAGACGGCCGTCATGCCGATTCCTCAGTTTGATCCGGAAAACCCCGTTATGATTTCCCAGGGGCCTTCCGTCTGCGTCTTTAACAAGGACGATCCTCAGGAGGTGCTGGCATCCTGGCTGTTTGCCCAATACCTTCTGACTAACCAGGTTCAGATCGCCTATTCTGAGACGGAAGGTTATGTGCCGGTTACCTCCAAGGCCCAGAACAGCGCGGAGTACAAAGATTATCTGTCAAGAGAGGGCGAGGACAACAGCACATACTATCCGATTAAAATCAAGGCCGCCAGGCTCCTCCTTGAGCATACTGACGAAACATTTGTGACTCCGGTGTTTAACGGTTCAGCTTCGCTCAGAGACGCGGCGGGGCACCTGATCGAGGACGTGACCGTATCCATTCGCAGAAAACACACCGTGGATGAGGCATACCTGGATAAATTATACAGCGATACTGCCGCCCTGTACCATCTGGATCAGACATACGGCTCAGGTCTTTCCGTCGACAAGGCTTCCCTTGGCAGACTGCCGGCAGCCTCCGTAATTTTACTCTGCTCCCTTGGCGGGATCTGGATCGTGATGATTTTATATGTAGTCATAACGGCTCTTAAACGCAGGAAAAATCATAATTATTGACCGAAAAAAGCACAAATGAAAATACTGAATGAAGTTAGCTATTGATTTCTTGTTTATTTCGTGTATAATAGCAATGTAACATACAACATGTGTACAGCATGTACAAGGAGGAAAAATTATGAAAAAAGCAGTTCGTTTTGCAACTACACTTTCTCTGGTATTTGCCCTGGGCATGTTTACCCTTGCAGGATGCTCGGGAAGCAACGATACGGAGAACAACAATCAGAGCAGCCAGGATTCCACTGACGGTCAGGATTCTAATGATGGTCAGGATTCTAACGACAGCCAGGATTCTAACGATGGGCAGGATTCCGCTGATGGACAGGATTCCAGCGACGGTCAGGATTCCGGAAACGAGACAGCCGAGGGCGTTATGACCCACGACGAGTACATTGCCGCTGAGAACGATGCGGAAGTTGTTATCGACACTTATGTTCAGGCTAAACAGGCCTGGTGGGAGGACAAGGCAACCGTATACGCTCAGAGCCCTGACGGCGCTTACTTTATCTACGAAATGGCATGCAGCGAAGACGACTATGCAAAGCTTGTACCCGGCACAAAGATCAGAGTCACCGGCTATAAGACCGAATGGTCCGGCGAGGTTGAACTTGCCTCGGGCGCTACTTTTGAGATTCTGGGCGGAGACACTTATGTGGCAGAACCCTTCGACGTGACTTCTCTGCTTGGAACAGATGAGCTCATTGACCATCAGAACGAGTTTGTGTCTTTCAAGGGCATGACGGTTGAGGCATCCACCGACGCCGACGGAAACGATGTGGCTTTCCTTTATAAGTACGACGGTTCCGGTCAGGACGGCGACGACCTGTATTTCAACGTTTCCATGAACGGTCAGACCTACACGTTTACCGTAGAGTCCTATCTGTGCGACAACACGACTGACGTATACAGCGCGGTAAAGGCTCTGAATATCGGCGATGTAATCGACATGGAAGGTTTCCTTTACTGGTATGAGGGCGTAAATCCCCACATCACTTCCGTAACCGCAGCTCAGTAAGGACAGAGGATTAAGTAAGACATAAGATCACAAAACAGCGTATTCCCCAAAAGGGAACACGCTGTTTTTTTAGATTTCATAGGAACGTCTCAGATCGTTTGAAATGTGCTCAGGCTCAGGGTACACAAACCCTTCCGTGATGCCGAATACCCTCAGGCTCTCCAGGAAATACTGTCTGCGCTCCGACGGAATGATTATTTTATACAATGTCTCCGAATCGCAGATATCAACAAGCTTTCTCAGAGAGTTATGGATGGTGAAGTTTGCCTGCTGGGAATACATCCTCATGTTGTTTTCCGTGGAGCGGCAGGCAATTATCTTATCCGCCACCTCCGGATTATGCCCTCTCTCCTTAAAAGCCGGAAGGAGCATGTCCTGTGCCGTGTCGGCATCGAGAGGATAAATATAATTGCCGAAGCCCTCCCTTTCATTGAACCTGCATGGCGACAGTACCCATACGCAGGCATCCGTATCAGGATTTTTATAATAGGTCTCCGTGGCAAAAAACACGGCAATAAGCGGCGACTGGCTCCAGTCGAGAAGTCTCGTCGGAAGCCCGTAATGCTGCATAAGCGACATCCAGGCCGCGTAATTTTTCTTTTCCGGGCATCTGCTTAAAATTGGCTTCACACGGACATAAAAATCGTTTACAAGCGCCCTCTCGTATTTTATTCTCCGCTCGCTTCGCTGAATAGACGGAAGAAGTATCAGTCTGGCGTCTCCCACTCCGCGGTACCATAGCTTAAGCCCATGGGCCTCGTACAGTTTATTTACAAATCCCAAAAGTTCGTCTATTGTTCTGATCTTCTGCTCTATCATTCCTTTACCAGCCTTCCGTTTATTTCAGCTATCAGTACACGCGAAAATCCTTACAGTTACTTCATCCTCCGTCGGAGTTACGCTGGAAAAAAGCTTCGCCTCCTGCCAGTGCGACAGGACTTCGCTGTCTGTTACAATTGTCGGGGTACAGTTATCCAGACTGCTTCCGTTATTTTCAATAAAAATTTTACATTCCTTTCCCGCAGAGTCTCTCCCCGACAACATATATCTGGCGGAAAGACTCACAAGGCGATCCCCTTCTATCCTCTGCGTATCCACTCCCGTACCTGTCACCTCTCCAGTGAATCCCTCACCTTCCGCGGTTCCGGTGAAGGGAAGCATAACAACTCCGTTTTTCCCGTTGTTTACTGAACAGGCATTTGTCACATGTACATGTATCGTCAAAAGCAGCGTCTTATTTTCCATTTCCCCATTCCAAGGCGAATTAATTCGCCTTTAGCGTTTTACGCGACGGGGCGACGCGAATCTCAAATTCGCGTCTGCCATCACTAATCCTCTCTTATCACTTATAAAGCAGCCGCACCATACGCCCTTTGTCCTCTGCACTCTCGTACATTGCAAAGACGGCTCTCATGGTGTTTGCGGCGTCCGCAGGTGAAAAGTAAAGTCCCTCGTCATAATATCGCCTGAGCAGCTTCTCATGGCCGCTTCCCCAATATGCCTTTCCCACGGCAGCCGGCACATCCTCGGCTTCGATGTGTCCGTTTATCCAGAGACTGTTCTCCATATATCTCGCTATGCCGTTTTCAAATACAATCTCCAGAAATGGAGCGGAATTTTCCTTGTAGCCGTTGGTGGCATAAAATATTCCCTCATGACCGTTTTTAAAATAAATGTGCGCCATGCAGGCATCTTCCACATCTATTATGCCGTCCAGCGAAAAATTATCCATACGGGCCCTGACCGCTTCGATCTCCCCCGTAAGGTAGCCCATCAGATCCAGCGTATGAATCGCCTGATTTATTAACACTCCGCCG